>JAGYMW010000002.1 GCA_018400435.1 Bacillota bacterium
CTCAACGCACCGCGGGCAGCCTGCAGAGACGCTTCCGCCGTCCGCAGAGCAACATCTCGCAACGCCTTATTCCTTGCTTCTTTCTCAGATAAGTTGTTTTGGGGCAGCCGTGATGCCTTCATTGACAAATTGAAAACCACCATTTCCTCGTCAATTGCTTCCAGTAGTTTCTTTTTTAAAAAGCGTGCTTCTTCACCCGCCTGCTGCAGACCGTCAACTACATCGCCGAGTTTCTGCCGGTTCTGACTGAGATTGCAGTACATGGAAAGAAGAGCGGCACCCTGAGCCGCAGAGAGAGCAGCTGCGCTGCCACCCCCGGGAGAGGGAGAAGGAGAAGCCACTTCCCGTACAAAATGTTCAACAGTCATATCCTTGAGCATCAGACAACCTCCCTCTAAAGAATGATCAAAACCAGGCTGCAGTTTTTTGCCATTATATCAGAAATTGAATCAGGCCAGCTCTCGCCGGTGGCTTCTGCCGGCCGCCAGATCCTCGATCGCTTTTTCTGTTTCCAGGTTAAGTCCGGGCACTTCGTGCCATTTGAGAATCTCTTTGAGTAAATCATTGGCATTCCGGTCGAAACTCTTACCACCGGAGGCCAACCAGTTTTCGTAAGTATTACGGTTGAAAATCTTGGTAAAATACATCTGCCTGCGGAAGTGGGACATAGTATGCTCTTCTGCCAAAAAATGGCCACCCGGACCGACTGTTCTGATTACATCCATAGCCAGGGTGGTTGGATTGATCTCTAACCCCGCCAGAAGGTACCTTATTATGCCAACCCCTTCATTACACAGGACGAGGTATTCAAGGCTGGTTGCCATTCCCGCCCCGGCATAGCCGAGATCATGAACCAGGTTTCCTCCGGCCAGTGCTGAGAAAAGCAGGCTGAAACCTGCTTCCATGGCTGCTTGTTGATCGAATATCTGGGCATCCGTTGCCCCGGCAACCGTAAATGAAGGCAGTTCGTAGTAATCAGACATCTGAACCAGCGAAGCCAATCCTAAAAAGGCCTGCGGATCTCCATAGGAACAGATCGAGGTAACCATATTCATCGGGGGAGTCCCTCCCCCGTAGATGAAAGGTGCTCCTTCCGTTTTCAGCTGGTGGATCACCAGACCGGAAAGAATTTCGGCATTGGCCACCGCCAGAGCTCCTGCAGTAGTTACCGGACCCGTAGCCCCACACATTACCGCCGGGGCATAAACAAGGGGAATCTTAAATTCTGCGGCTAAAAGCAATTTCTGTAAAGCTGTTTTTGTATGAACAAGAGGTGAACTCGGTTCGGCATAGTGAATAATGAAAGGATTCCCGGAGAGGCTTTCCATACTTCCCGCCGCCAGGGCAGCCATCTCCAGGATATCCAGGAAACCTTCACGATCGTAAGCATCAAAAATGATCGGCTTCGTTGTGTGCAAAAGCATAGCCTCGAAATGGTGGCGATCGGTACGCTCTCTGGGAACGTCTGAGGCGTGAGCCATGGACATTACGAAATCAATGTTTTCCAGAGCATCGGTTATGATAGTAGCCTTGACAGCATCTTCCTTAACCGCTATCCGTCGACGACCGCTGTTTATATCAATGACGTAAGGAGTAGCTGATCCGGTGCCAAAATAGGTATTACCTTTAACCAGAGTCATGGCCGGTGCACCACTGCGATCGGCAATCAAGATTCTCCCCGCGGCACTTTTTATAGCTTTATCGACCAATCCGGCCTCTATTTTGACCAGATCACCGTTTACCTGTGCCCCCGCCTGCCGGAGCAATTCAACAGCCTCCTCCTCACAAACTTTGACACCTGTCTCGGCCAATATTTCAAGAGTAGCTGAATGCAGTTTGTCCATCTGCTCTTTTGTCATGTTCAACAGTCCGAGGGGTTTCCGAAAGGTTTCAGATCGGTTAGTTCCATTAGCCCTCATTCTTTCTGCTCCTTCTCCACGAAACGGACTCTGTTCTCATTCATCTCTTCGGCAGCCGTCATGATCGCTTCTTCAATCTGCTTATACCCGCTGCAGCGGCAAAGATTACCGGAAATAGCCCTCTTCACTTCTTCCTGCCGGGGGGCAGGATTTTCAGCCAGCAAAGCGTAAGCGGACATGATCATCCCCGACGTACAGAACCCGCACTGCACCGCTCCCTTTTCGACAAAAGCCCGTTGAAGTGGATGAACAGATTTGCCGTCGGAAATACCTTCGATGGTCCTGATGTTTTTTCCCGCCGCTTTTCCGGCCGGAACAAGGCAGGAATTAACAGCTTTACCGTCAAGGATTACTGTGCAGGCACCGCATTCTCCACGCCCACAGCCTTCTTTGGGACTCATGCAGCCAAGTTGATCACGAAGTAGGTGAAGAAGGCTTTCCGCCGGATCGGCATAGATAGTAACCGGTTCATCGTTTAGCAAAAAGGTAATTTTCCCAATATCCATTCAGCTTTCCTCCTTATCTTGCACTCTGCGGACAGCCGCCATTAATACCCGACCAGCAAGGACTCCAATGAGATGCCGTCGGTAATCTGCCGAACAGCGCAGCAGGCTGCCTCTCACTTTAACTTCTGCCGATGCCAGTTCTTCAACCATTTGCCGGGTTTCTTCATTTGGTTCTTTGCCCAACAGAGCCTCTTCAGTTTTGAACAGCCTGGTAGGAGCCGGTTTAACCGGGGCAGCCACCAGCCGCACTTCAGCAAACACCCCGTTTTCCAGGCCTACTCTGGCTGCAACATTAACCATGGGCAGTGATAAAGCGCGGCGCGATGCAAATCTCGCAAATGCTGAACCTTCATTGAATTGACAGGTTTTAAAAATTAGATTCAGGACAATTTCCCTGCTGCTGTCTATGCGGGATTGATTATAACCGGCATAAAGGTTTCCAAGTTCTTCTACCCGCCGGCGGCCGTCAATATCACAAAGAACCGCCTTTGCTCCCAACGCCGCAAGAGCAACAGCGGCATCAGCCGCCGGTGCCGCATTAACCAGGTTGCCGCCGATGGTCCCCAGATTACGCACCTGCGGTGAACCCACTGCAGCACAGGCCTCGGCCAAAGCAGCAGCCTTCACCATGATTAAAGGCGAAGAAGCGGCAGCAGCATGCGTTACGGCAGCCCCTACCGAAAGGTAATCCTGCTCCTCCACAATCATCCCCAGCTCGGGCAATGAGGCAATATCTACTGCCTGCGAAGGCATCCCTTTCAAAAAAAGATCGGTCGCTCCGGCAATAATAAGCGCTTTGCCCTTCGCTTCCCGCAACACATTCAGGGCTTCATCAAGACTTGCTGCAGTAAAATAACTCATTTCGCCGCACCCCTATTCGATAAAATACGAAATATCTTTTCAGCAGTGATGGGCATTTCAGTAACCCAGCCACCAGCAGCATCAGCTACTGCATTGGCCAGCGCTCCGGGAACGGGAACCTGCACTATCTCACCGAGCCCTTTTGCCCCGTAAGGACCTTCCGGGTCATCAGTCTCAATAAAGAGGGGGGTAATATCCGGCACATCAAGGGCAGTTGGTATTTTATAATCGGCCAAAGTGGGGTTGGCTACCCTTCCTTCATTAAAAAGATATCCCTCCAGGCAGCTCATCCCGAACCCTTGAGCCACACCTCCATAGATTTGCCCGCTTGCTGAGAGATGGTTGATAATTCTTCCCGAATCATGAGCGGCAACGATACGGTGAACCGTTAAGGCACCGGTTTCCGGGTCAATCTCCACTTCGGCTGCGTGAGCAGCGAAGGAATAGGTAACTGCTATGTTACCATATTTTGTATCATCGTAGCTGCTTTCCGGCGGCACATAACTCCCTTCGCCGGTCAAAGTAAGCCCGCTTGTCTGGCCATGATAATAATGAGCAATCTCGGTAAAGTCAACCTGCCTGCCGGAAGCAGATCTGATCCGTCCATTTTCCATAATGACCGGTTCACCGATCATCTCGGAAGAGGTACGGATTATCTTTTCACGCAGCTTTTCAGCAGCCAGCTGAACAGCTTTCCCCCCAATTGTTGCCTGACGCATGCCCAGGGCACCCATGGAATAAGGAGTTACAAGGCTGTCTTTCGAATAAACTGAAATCCGGGAGGGTTCCAGGTCGAGGGCAATGGCGGCAATCTGCGAAAATGCGGCGTGAGTACCCTGGCCGTAATCCTGTTCACCTGTAAAAAGAGAAATATTCCCATCCAGTTCCAGGGATATCCTGGCAGAAGCACCGCGTAGATTTGGATCAAAAACAACACTGCCGCTGGCATGGATCGCGGCGCTCAGGCCATACCCGTGGCCTTTCTTCCTTTTAGTCCAGCCAATTTCTTCTGTCGCCGCTGCCAGGCATTCGGCAAGACCACAGCTTTTGATCTGCAGCCCATGGACGGTAGTTTCACCAGGGCGGACACAATTTCTCAACCTCATTTCCAGCGGATCTATCTTCAACTTCTTTGCCGCCATGTCAATCAGCGATTCACAGGCAAAATTGGCGACCTGGTTACCATATGCTCTGTACTGGCCCGTTGGCACCTTGTTGGTGTAAACAAGCCTGGCTTTTGTTTTTATAGCTGGGATACGGTAAACTGAATCATTGCGTTCTGCAAGGGTATTGGAAACCCATGGCGCCTGGGCACTGTAAGCACCATTATCGGTGATCAGGTCCATTTCCCGGCCCAGGAAAGTGCCATCATTACCCAGAGCCATTCTCATTTTGATCTCCGCGGCAACCATAGGCCGGCCGGCTGTAAATTCTTCTTCGCGTGTCAGCTGCATTTTAACCGGCAAGCCGGTCTGCATCGAGAGAAGGGCAGAGATAAGATATAAATTCAGGTTGCCGTAAACTTTCCCCCCAAATCCACCGCCCATAACCGGACCGACGATACGCACACGAGACAGAGGTAGTTTCAAGACTTGAGCCAAAAGATCCCTGACAATATCCGGTGACTGAACAGCCGTATGGAGGGTGATCCCACCATCCGGTTCGCTAACCGCTACACAGGCAACAGGTTCCAGATATGCCGGATGGAACTGGGGAATATGAAATTTGCCCTCTACGACCAGATCGGCATTTCGAAAAGCACTTTCAGGATCTCCCCTGACTACTTCTCTCCTCCAGGCTACATTACCTGGGAAATTTTCATGGAGCTGCGGAGCTTCCGGCAACTGGGCTTCCCCTGTATCGAACACGGCCGGCAGCGTCTCATATTCAACGTGGATCAATTTCAATGCTTCTTCAGCTTTTTTATCATCAACTGCCGCTACAGCGGCTACTTCATCTCCCACGTAGCGAACATGTTCCGGTTCCAGTGGCATCTCGTCGTTAATTACTATGCCATAAGGAGAACAGCTCAGATCGGAACCAGTAAGAACCGTCCTGACCCCGGGCATTTTCAAGGCCGCTGAAGTTTTAATCTTTTTGATCCGGGCATGAGGATGGGAACTGCGCAAGATTTTCCCGTACAACATCCCAGGTAAACGCAAATCAATGCCATAAATGGCTTTGCCAGTTACCTTGGTCCAAACCTCGGCACTTTGATAATTTTTTTCCGTTGAAATCAATTCTCTCACAGCAGGCGTTTCCGGCTGCATCTATTCTCATTCCTTCCTATCACAATATAGGCATAGATCTAACAACCTGTTCTATCTTTCGGGCAGATAAATTAACAACGGTTTCCCCTCTTTCCCAATCATCTTCCCGGTATCGCTGAAGAAGAAGTTAAGAAATCAATCCAATCAGTTCACTGACATCATCAATCTGCTCAAAATGGATTATCATTTCAATCAATTTTTCTACTGTTGAAGCTGGAAGAACATATCCAGCCAGGCGGTGGAATTTATCTTTTAATGACTGTTCATCCCACCGATCGGCAGCCCTTTCAACTATGCCCGAATCTAAACAACGGCCGTCCTGTAAAGTAATTTCAACAGCACTGTGCATCCGCAGATCCGTCCCTTTCATTTCTCTGTAGAGTTGATCTATTTCTTGATCCAGGACTATCTCGATTTTATCGAAGAGGTTTACCACCTGCGGATCGGACAACCTTTTTTCCAGGATCTGTTCCGGCCCCAGCTGGTGATCTACCAGCAGGCAGGCCAGTGGCCATCTGATACTGAACTGGGCTTCTTCCGTCGTAGAAGGCAGATCGCGGAACAGGGCTGCCGCTTCGGTAAAAGTTTTTACCCGAATTTTTTTAATCTCTTCAGGTTTAATTCCATGTTTCTTTACGAGTTGCAGGGCGGCAACGCCGGCAGCATGGCCCCAGGCACAGGATGACCATTCCTTGTAAAATACGCCGCCATCCATCCAGTATTTATCTCCCAGATCTTTAAACCAGGCGCGATATTTCTCCATCTCCATAAGGATTGGCACACCTGTATAACCTCTTGCAGCCAGCCCGGCAGCGGTGACTCCGGTCATCGCTCCCCAGCCGATAGCGTGCTTGACCATCGATGGATGGGCAATATCCTCCATCATTAGGGCATTGGGGGCATGGTATTCGGCAATACCCAGGGCACTGCTGATCCCATGGGGGCTTAGTTTCATCAGGTTAGCTGCCGCTGCTGCACAGCCAACTGATCCCCATGATCCACAGGCCTGATATGTTTCATGATGGTCGTGCCAGCAGCGGCCAATTCTGATAGCCATTTCATAACCGCATACCATTGCTGCCAGCAGAGATTGCCCGCCGGCACATCTTTCTTCACCGACTGCCAGAACAGTAGGGATAAGCTGAGCACCGGGGTGCCCGCGGGTAAAAATCGCATCATCGTCAAGGTCAAGGGCATTGGCTGAATGAGCATTGGCAAAAGCAGCTCCGGCAGTGGAAGCCCGGCAGCCATGAAGAAAAATTGCCGCTTCGTTTCCCCGCCAGCCGAAGGCTGCATATGAGGCCGTAATTTTACTTACTTCCGTTAGCGTACCGGCCAGGGTCACTCCCAGGCCATCGAGCAGACATAGTTTTGCCCGGCGGCGGGTTGCCTGCGGAAGATCAGCCCACTGCAACCCGCCGATAAAATTTATGGCAGGCCCCTTTTCTCGCATTCTGATAAACCTCACTCTCCTACTCTTATCCTGGGGTTAAGCAATCCATAGAGTACATCGGCAGCCAGGTTTGAAAAGGTGTAGATGGCAACAATGATCATACTGGAAGCTTGAATCAACGGCAAATCCTGACGTTGGATACCATATACAATCAGGCGGCCCAGGCCGGGATAGCCATAGACTGTCTCCGTAACTATGAGGCCACCCAGAAGCCAGCCGATTCCCATTGCTACAACAGTTACCGTTGGAAGAAGCGAATTGCGGAGAACATGACGGATGAGCACCTGCCAGGCTGGAAGACCTTTTAGATCAGCAGCTCTCACATAGTCCATACGCAGAACGTCTATAGTTCCCGAACGGGTCATTCTCGTTATGTAGCCAAGGCCGGTCAGGCTAACGGTTATGGCCGGCAGTACCAAATAGGGAAAAGCTTCCCTGAAAGTTGTATCCGGATTGATCGAAGAATTGGCCGGAAACCAGGTCAGACCAATAGCCAGAAAGGCAATCAGGAGAAGTCCGCTGACAAACTCCGGCAGCCCAACAAAAGCCATGGACACACCGGAAATGAGCTGATCCGGAAGTTTGTCGCGTTTTAAAGCTGCTATTACTCCCAGGACAATGCCCAGCGGCACATAAATCAAGAGGGCCATTACTGCAAGCATGGCCGAATTGCCAAGACGCTCCAGGACAATCGGGCGGACCGGTGTTCGGCTTACCAGGGAAGTACCCCAATCCCCACGGATAAAACCACCGGCCCAATTAAGATACTGAATATGCAAAGGCCGGTTTAAACCCAGTTCTTCACGCAGGTTTTCCACGGCAGTTTCGGTGGCAAACTGACCAAGGATAATCTGGGCAACATCACCAGGGAGAAATTGCGTGGCGGTAAAGATAATCAGGGAAGCCAGGAAAAGGGTTAGCAGTATAAAGGCAAATCGGCGCAGGAGATAGCGATACATCAGCTAATTACCCCCCCACCGGCACTTTTTTTCAACAACCCTTCACCCTGTATCTCCAGCAGTTCTTCTATCGGGATATGGCAGCGGATCTGATGATAATTACCGCGCTGCTGCCAGGGTGGTTCCTGCTGTTCGCAAATTGCTCCGATCTTGCGCGGGCAGCGGGTGTGAAAACGGCAACCCGATGGAATATCCATGGCACTGGGGACACTTCCCCTCAGGCGGATGGTTTCCTGCTTAACATCAGGATCGGGAATGGGAATTGCCGAAAGCAAGGCTTCTGTGTATGGATGGTACGGAGGGACAAAAACATCTTCCGCCGAACCGATTTCCCAGAGCCTGCCCAGGTAAACAACGGCAATCCAATCTGATAGATGGCGAACAGCAGCCAGATCATGGGAAATAAAAAGATAAGAAGCCCCCCTGGATTCCTGAAGATCGACGAGCAGGTTCATCAAAGAAGCCTGCACCGAAACATCCAGTGAAGAAATAGGCTCATCACAAATCATCAGGGCGGGATCAGCAGCAAAAGCACGAGCAATTGCCACCCTCTGTTTTTCCCCTCCGCTTAGTTCATGGGGAAGCCGCTCAATAAATTCTTCAGGCAGATTCACGGCCTGAAAAAGCTCCTTCACTTTATCCCCAACTTCCTTACGACTCAAATTGCGCAGCAGGATCAGGGGCCTGGCTACACTGCTGCCGGCTGGATGCTGGGGGTTTAAAGAAGCATCGGGATTTTGAAAAACCATCTGCATTTTTTTTAGAATTTCCGGTGGCCTTTTCGCCACTGAATAAGGCAGCAATTCCCCCTCCAGTTCAATCTCACCGGATGTGGCCTCTTCGAGGCCGATCAGGCAGCGGGCCAGGGTTGTTTTCCCACAGCCGCTTTCACCAACGATCCCCATGGTAAAAGAACGGCGCATACGGATAGAAATATCGTCTACAGCTTTAATCACAGAACGGCCACGCTGCCAGAGTGCCGATAACCCCGCGGCAGCAGTAAAATATTTTTTAATATTGCGGGCTTCGAGAACCAGATCTCCAAGTTTATCGTCTTTGCTCCCCCCGGCACGGGTGTCAGCAACAACATTACCAATTTTTTTCAGCTCTTCAAAACGCCGGCAGGCTGTCAGGTGGCCTTCTTCCGCTTCCACCAGCGGCGGCCGTTCCACTGTGCAGGCTTCCTCCACCAGATCACAGCGTGGAGCAAATATACATCCCCGGGGAAGATTGTCGGGACGAGGAATGTAGCCGGGTATTGCTTTGAGACTAATATCTCTCTTATTGGTATCCACCCTCGGCACACAGCCAAGCAATCCCCGGGTGTAAGGGTGAAGATTGTTTTTAAAGACCTGGGTGATCGATCCTTCTTCCATTATTTCACCGGCATATAGAACTCCAACCTGGTTGCTGATCCGTGCTACCACTCCCAGGTTATGGGTAATGTAGAGAACCGCTGTATTGTACTCTTCCATCAAGTCTTTGATCAGGTCAAGGATAACCGCTTCAGTAGTTACATCCAGGGCGGTGGTCGGTTCATCCATGATCAACAGTTCCGGATTAGTCGTCAGAGCAGTCGCAATTAGCACTCTCTGCAGCATCCCTCCACTCAGCTGATGGGCATAACGTTTGGCCACTGCTTCGGGATCGGGCATGTGTACTTTATTTAACATCTCTACTGCTCTAACCCTGGCTTCTTTTCTGGAAAAACCGAGATGAATGCGGGCCACTTCGGCTATCTGTTCGCCGATTTGAATAGCCGGGTTGATTGAAGAACTTGGATCCTGGTGGACCATCGATATGCGGCTGCCCCAAATTTCTCGCATTTCCATTTTTGAAAGGCTCATCAGATCGGTGCCGCTCAAGCAGATTTTACCGCTGCGCAGGAATCCATTGGCTGGCAAATAGCGTACAACGGCGTGAGCAAGTGTGGTCTTGCCGGAACCGGATTCGCCGACCAGTCCGTAGATTTCACCAGCGTATATTTTAAGGTTTACATTGCGTACCGTATCCAGCGGCCCCTTTTCAGTGCGATAAGTGACTGTCATATCTTCAACATCAAGAACAAGGGTCCGCTCATTCATTGCTGACACCTCCCGGAAGAAGCATCCTGCGCAAACCATCGCTCATGAAACCAACTCCTACTACCAGCAGGGCAATAGCACCCGCTGGGAAAAAGAGGACCCAGCGCGCCTGGTAAAACCAGGTCCGCGCCTCGCCAACCATCAGGCCCCAATCAGGCGAAGGCGGTTGAACCCCCAGGCCAAGGAAACCCAGTGAAGCAACCAGGAAAATGGAGTAAGAAAAACGCATTGAAGCTTCTACTGCAAGGTGGGGCATAATATTAGGCAATATCTCTCTAAATAGTATGTAAAAGCTGCCCTCACCCCGCAACCGGGCTGCCTCAACAAATTGGCGTGTTTTCAGATCAAGAACCACACTGCGGACGACCCGTGCTACCATTGGAATATAGAGGAACCCAACAACGATAATAACATTCAAACGTGAGGGACCGAGTGAAAAAAGGATCACCATGGCCAACAACAGCGGAGGGATGGAGAGAATCACGTCCATGAGGCGCATGATCACCTCATCAAACCATCCTCCCCGGTAACCAGAAATCAAACCGAGCAGCATACCGAAAAAAACAGCCATGGCTGTTCCAGAACCAGCTACCATCAACACATCACGGCTGCCGACTATAACCCTGCTGAAGATATCACGGCCAAACTGGTCGGTCCCAAAAACATATTCCTCCGAGGGCGGCTGGAGCTTGTTGGGTAAATTTTGCTCTGTATATTGATAAGGAGCCATCGTCGGACCAAAAACGGCAATAAAAATAAAAAAGAAAACAATAGCGAAACCAATCAGGGTCATTGGATAGCGCAGTAGTCTCCTGAAAACCGGCTGTAACTTCGAAAAGGGTGACACACCGGCCTGTCGAATCATATTTTTCCCATCTTCCATAGCCCGCCTCCTTCGAGGGGAGGAAATCCCCAGAGGCAAAACCGCTGCAGGAACGGCCAGCCATAAAAATTATATCATTCTCTCCCCGCTTTAACGGGGAGAGAATGAATTGTCTCAACTGCATCGCAGCAGCTGTTCTGTAAAATAAAATTGCAGCTATTGTTTATTGTTGCCCGGTGAAATAAACCGGACGGAGATCCATAGCTGTGCCCAAGCCGCTTGTGGGTTCAAAGCCATCGAGATCAGCACCGGACGCCCATATATTGTTAATAAAGAAGGGAATGATAATCGGCCCTCGTTTCATAAAAATTTCTTGAATTTCATGGTAGAGGCGTATCCTTTCTTCGTGATCCATCTCCTTGGCAGCCGCATCGGCCAGTTCATCCAGCTCCGGATCGCACCAGTGGCTTTCGTTCCACTGGGCATCACAGATATAGGCCAGGTCAAGATAGGGCTGCGGATAAGGACGGGAGCCCCAGTCGGTAATCCCAAAGGGAACCTCCAACCACATGTTGTCAGCACCGTAGTAAACATCGGAAGGAACCAGCTGGATTTCAACGTTAATGCCGATCTCTGCCATCTGCTCTTTCCAAATAGTAGCAATGGCCGGCACAGGCGATGATTCCTGTGTCGTCAGCACAATGTCGAAGCCATCGCCATAACCGGCTTCAGCCAGCAGAGCTTTGGCGCCTTCAACGTCGCGTTCCGGTTCGGGAACATCGAGATAAAATTCACCGTAAGCAGGGCCTATGGGGGTATCACGCCCGGTCACACCCATGCCGTCAATGGCCCCGTCAAGAATGGCGCTACGATCGGTGGCCATTTTCATTGCCTGACGAACATGGTCATCGGCTGCAGGCCCTTCATCAGAACGCATCCTTAAAACATAGGCCGTATTTGACGGAGCCTGGTAAACCACTATGTTGGGATCTTCCTCAAGCATGGGAATGAATTCAGTGGGCAGGTAGATGAGATAATCAATCTGTCCTCCGCGCAGGGCTTCGATCTGGGCCGTTGAATCACTGAGGAAAATAAGCTCAATCCCGTCGAGATAAGGCAGGGGAAAACCCTCTTCGTCCGTCATCCAGTAGTTGGGGTTGCGGGCAAAAATAATGCGGTCTTCAGGGACATAGCTTTCGATCATAAAAGGACCTGTCCCATTAAAATTCGTCGCGAAGTCTTCGTTATCCGCATCCATGATCAAGGCATGGTAATCGGCAAGGTCCTTCAGAAAATCGGGGTTTGATTCTGCCAGTTCGAAAACAATCGTGTATTCATCAGGCGTAGTTACATCGACAATATTTTCATAAAGAGCTACCGTGGCCGCTCCTATATCGGGATCTCGCAGGCGATCAAAGGTAAACTTGACATCACGCGAAGTCATTTCTTTACCGTCATGGAACAGGACCCCTTCACGCAGTTTGAAAGTCCAGACCTTCGCCGCTTCATCGGCACTCCACTCTTCGGCTACGCTTCGGCTTTCATCAGGCTGATTTTCCTCATCAATATAAACCAGAAAATCGGACCATTGCCTGCCAATTTGATCATCGGCCACTGTGCTCAGGAAAGCCGGATCCAGGTTGGTCGGAGCATAATAAGCCGTGCGCAACACACCGCCGTGTTTGGGTGACAGAGCCTCGGGCGTCTCTTCCTCTACAGTGTCGGCGGGTCCGCAGGAAGCAAGGACCAAAAGCGAGAACAGGACCATCGCCGCTGTAATCAGAATTTTTTTCATTATTTTTTTTTACCTCCTCATAATTTCGTTTATCTTTTGAACAAAAACTGCTTTTATTTAAATTAGACAGGCAGGCCTCAATTCCTCTAATAATAGCTGTTGTTTCATGGTAAACAGGTTTGATAAGCCTAATGGCTGCCTGCTGAAAGAGCAAATTTAAACCTCTGAAAGAATGTTTCTCAGTTTTTCTTTTACCTCTTCCGGCGGTTCGTTAACCGGTTCTTCCAGTAATATTGACAGGGCCTTTTCCCTGGCCAGACCAAAACAGTCCCTGGAGCCGGCCAGTTTCCAGTTATCCCACATCATCCTGTTAAACACAGCAGGCATCCAGATCTCACTGTGAAAATACTTCATGGTATGATCTGACGCCAGGTAATGACCGGCCGGTCCGGTTTCAGTTATGGCCTCAACTGCAGTGGTCTCCTTATCGACCACCGTCCCGGCACCGATATAACGAGCGGCGCTGATAAAATCTTCACACATTACCAGGAAGGGAAGGGATCCGGTTTTACCACCGTCAAGATAGCCAACATCATGAACCAGGTTGGCTCCACAGAGCTGATTTAAAAGCAAACTGATGGAGGCTTCCATACCGGCCTGGGCATCAGGGAGAGGGGAATTGCAACAACCGCCTTCGGTAAAATTGGGCAGGCGATAAAACTGGGCCATTTCGGTCATGGCACAGTAATTCATGGCTGCATCAGGTGATCCGTAAAGAGTGGCCGTCGTTTTCATATCCATGGGAGTCGCTCCTCCACCAATAATAACCGGGGCACCCTTTTTCCTGAGCTGGGCAATGAGAAGGCCGGAAAGGCTCTCCGCATTCATCTGGACTACTGTGCCAGCCTTGGTCACCGGGCAGGTTCCGCCGGCAACGACCCCTGGTGTGTAAATAACCGGGATATCTTGTTCGATGCAGGCAAACATTTTATCAATCCCGTCCCTGGTGTGAACAAGGGGGGAAATAGGCTCAGTATATAAGATTAAAAAGGGATTATCACGCAGATTTTCCATGGACCCTCTTACCGCAGCAGCCATTTCTATAATGATCTTCGTATTACTGGCATTAAAAGAAGTAAAAATAATCGGTTTGGCACAGTTCAACAGCATGGCAGCAAATTGATGCAAATCGCCCGCCGCTGCGGGCAGATCTCCCGGAATCCCGTTACTCATGACAAAATCATAACTGGGCAGTTTATCAATAATCCGGGCAGCATTGACAATATCCTGAAAATTTGTCCTCCGCCTTTCACCGGTTTCCAGATCAAGATGAAAGGGTAAATCTGATCCCGGCCCAAAATAAGTTCGGTTGCTCTCCAGGCTCATGGCATGCCGTCCTTCACGGTTATAAATACTAATTTTTGAGGGGGCAGTCCGAATGGCTTCCTCAATAAGCCAGCCCGGTATTTTTACCAGGTGATCCCTGACAATACAGCCTGCTTCTTTCAGCAGTTTCAAAGATTGCTCATGGTCCACTCTAACTCCCACCCGTTCCAGGACGTCGATGGTTGCACTGTGGATTTCTTCAAGCTCACCATCGCTAAGCCAGGTCAACCGCGGTGATTGCTGGATGCTATAATTTGAACGATATGCGCTAATTTAAAACACCTCCGGTGCTTAATGAAATTACCTGTATTCTACCATTAAGAACAAACCGGTGCACCATCTCCTACGATAATTATATGAGATGAGTTTATTGATTAATTTTCCGGGTTCTTCTCCTTGTAACAAAAGGCTGCGACAAGGGCTACAACAGCAAACAGAAAAGCGGCCAGAAAGCCAAGGCGATAAGCTGTTACAGGATAGATCCGGGTTCCGTCAACCATCATTCCTGCCCATCCCTTGTCAAGCACATAACCAAAAAGGGGTTGCAGAATAGCCATCCCCAGGAATACGCCGATATTAACTGTTGCCGTCACCAGTCCCGTATAACCTGGTCTGCTTACTGCACGGGCCATGGGAAAGCTGAGAACAGTAGCCGCTCCGCCGAACCCGATAATCGCGCAGAGAGCATACATTAACCAGCAGGGAAGCAACCCGCCTGGCCAGACGGCGAGGGCCAGCCAGAAAAAAACGGCACAGCCGACCAGGATAACCACCGGTATTTTAAGGGAACCACATCGATCCGAGAAGTAACCGGCAGCGGGTGCACCCACCATGTAACCCAGATAGGCAACGGTCATAAATCCCGAAGCCTGTCCAATATTCATTCCGTAACTATGGACGAGGTATGAAACACCCCAGGTGCCGGCAAAAACAACAAACCCGCCATAGGTGCCAAAATTGATCAGAAAGGGAATCCAGAGACGGCGGTTTTTTAACACTTCAGCAATAACAGCCGCATTGACTGCTCTCGGTTCATGATGTGGTATTTCACCAATTGGCATCCCTGCAGCTGAAAAGATTTCCCCCCGGGGAGTATTGCGGACCACCATCAAACAGGCCAGGGCAACCGGCACCGTAAAAATGCCAAAATAAATAAAAGAAGCACGCCAGCCAACAGCCGAAACAGCCAGGGCCAGAGGAGCAGCCGCCAGCAGGGCACCGCCGGTGCTGAAAAGTAAGGCCAGACCGGACATAGTGGCAAATTCTGAAGAACGGAACCAGCCTGCCTGAAATTTGAAAATGTTAATCAGAACGACTGATCCCCCGAAACCGATCAACATCCGCCCGATGAAGACAAAACCGGCAGTGGGAGCCAACCCGATCATTATTGAACCGGCGGCCATCGCCAGACCAGTCAGGAGAGCAATTCGTCGCGGTCCCAGCCTGTCAACCAGAACTCCACCCGGGATCTGCATGATCACATACATGTAGGTATAAGCGGCAGCCAGGTTGCCCAGTGCTGCACCGGTCAATCCAAAATCTGCAGTCAGCAACCCGGCAACCACGTTAAAAGAAACCCGGTGGAAAGAAGTGATCAGGTGAAGCATGACCAGAAGCAACCACATGAGAACGCGGGTCCGTCGAAAAGAGGCTTCAGTTGATAATGATTGATTGCTCATACTACTTCCAACCTTTTTATTACAATATCCCAGTTTATTACAATATTCCTACCGCTTATGGGCAAATAATTTCTCATAACTTGCCGTTTAATAGTACTATATGATAATCGTTATACCGATTTTATTTTAGCATTACCAGATTATCATTTTAAGAAGGGAGGTAAACCCCGGCGAATCGAAGCAGCTCGACGAATAGACAGTTTGGCTGCAATCACCGGCCGCAGTTCGGTAAACAATATCCCGGCCAATATGAGTGCGGCGCCGAAAAGTTTGCGGGCGGTAAATATTTCATCCCAGAAAAGATATGAAAAGAACCCCGCAAACACCGCTTCGGTGGAAAGAATGAGCACCGCGTGGGTCGGTGGCGTATAACGCTGGGCTATTGTTTGAGTAACAAAAGAACCAATAGTACAAAAAATAACGGCATATAAGATCGCTCCCCATATTGACAGGGAGTGACTGAACAACGCAGTTGAAGGTTCGAAAAGGAAAGCTGCTCCAAAACTGGCCAATCCGGTAAAAGCAATCTGCACCACGGCCAGAACGATGGGATCGTGACTTCGTACGTATAAAGCAATGGCGATAAGGTGAAATGCCCAGAGAAAGGAAGCCACAAGGGTTAGCAGGTCGCCGAAGCCAAATCCCATATATTCATTGGCAGAAAGAAGATATAGCCCAACAGCAGCCAGCACTCCACCAAGAAAAGCCCACCAGCCCGGTGACTGCCGGTAAATGATGAAATAAAGAAAGGGAACAATTACCACGGCCATCCCCGAAATAAAACCGGAGTTGGCAGGAGTAGTATGGAGAAGACCGATAGTCTGGAATCCATAACCACTGAAAAGAAAGAGCCCGATCAGGCATCCTGCCAGGTAATCACCGGCTGAAGCTTCCCGCAAACGCTTCCAGAATATTATGGCCAGGAGCAAGGCGGCAACGGAAAAACGAAGCCCCAGATAGGTAAAGGGGGCAATCACTTCCAGGACATTTTTCGTTATCACAAAATTTGAGCCCCAGAACAGGGCCACAAGTAAAAGTGAAATATCGGCAAGTATTATTTTTTTATCGACTGATTGTTCGGTCATCTTCATCCTCACAAAAAATATTGCCCGGCCTGTCTTGCCTTTTCAGCAGCCGGACAATTATATTTTATCACAAAGAGTCCATTAATCAAAGATAACTGACTGCCGCTGATCGCCCCCTTACTGACAGCAGCTTTTCTCATTTTCTTTATTGTGTTCGGCCAAAATCCGACATTGATGTTAACAGAGTCAGACAGAACTTCCCCACCTCAACCCACCCTGAGCCAAACAGGGCAGGCCCTGCGGGCTGCCCTGTTTTTTCATTTATTATCATGCTTTTTCTTATCCTTCGCCTATATCTTGTGCCGTCTCATCAGTTCAGCGGCGATATACGAAGCCACATGATTGGGCAGGGTACCCGGTCCAAAACCGGCATCATAACCCAGCTCAATGGCCAGCTCATGCGAAATGCGCGGGCCACCGCAGATCATCAGCATCCGGTCGCGGAGCCCTTCTGCCTCAGCCAGTTCAATCAGTTCGGTCAGGTTTTCCAGGTGGATATTTTTCTGGGTAACTACCTGGGAAACGAGTACTGCGTCGGCATTCAGTTCGACAGCCCTGGCCAGCAGTTCAGCATTGGGAACCTGGCTGCCAAGATTGTAAGCGTCAATTTCCGGGTAGCGTTCCAGGCCGTATTCCCCGGCATATCCTTTCATATTGACAATGGCATCGATGCCCACGGTATGTGCATCGCTGCCCGTGCAGGCGGCGACTACAACTATCCTGCAGCCCAGTTCTTTTTTAATCAGTTCGTTTACCTCTTTGAAGGACATAACTTTCTGCTGCTGTTTGGGCACCTTGATTACCGAATAGTCGACTGTATGTTTGCATTTACCGTAAAGGACAAAAAAGGTAAATCCCGCTCCCAGGTCTGCCATTTCGGTAACCGAGGGACTGTCCAACCCCATCTTCAGGGCCATCTGACGGGCAGCTTCCCTGGCTTCGTCCCCGGCCGGCACCGGGAGGGTGAAGCTGACCTGCATTGCCCCATCGTTTAGAGTATCACCATAAGTTTTTACACTGGAATAATCAATATTCACTTCAGGAAAGCCTCCCTTCCTCTACCTTAGTGTCGTTCATAAAAATAGTAAAAAAGGGATTATAATAATCTTTGTGCCTGGCAATTACACCGGTGCCACCCTTTCCTCCATCACGAGAACGTTTGATATCGGCAAACATTCCCTTTTCCATCGCTGTCTCCAGGCTAATTTCATCAATCTCCTGCAGCATTTTACAGGCCTCATTAAGCAGAAAAACAGCACGCTCCTGAATACGGCCTCCCTCACGGAAAATTATTTCTTCCCCCAGGTGCTTCGCATTGTTGAACACATAGGCAGCGTTTTTTATGCTCAGATAGCGATCGCTGATGAAAGGGGTATGAATCGCCTCGGTAAGCATGCCAAGAAGCTGAATTTCCTGACCGGTCAGTACGGAAACGAGATTAAACATCCCGTTAATCAAATAAGTTTTAAAAATATCACCGGTTACATGTTTTGTAGGGGGCATGTACTTTAGAGGCGAGCGGGGGAAAAGCTCGCGGCACAGCTGGGCCTGGGCAATCTCCATCAGCAATCCATCTTCCATCGCCGGATTAATTTCAAAAGCGTGACCCAGTCCCATCTGTTCTTCTTTCAGGCCAGAACGAAGAGCCAGCTGTTCATTGATAAACTGCGAGGCAATCACGGTATGCCCCTCATCAAAAGCGTCGGCAGTGGTCAAATAGTTATCCTCACCGGTGTTGATAATTATGCCGGCATAAGCGTTAATCATGCGAGAAAAATGCTGATCGATAAAAGTGCGTTTCATGTTGATATCACGAAAGAGGATGCCGTACATGGCATCATTGAGCATCATATCAAGACGCTCAAAGGCACCCATCACCGATATTTCGGGCATGCAAAGCCCGGAAGCATAATTGACCAGGTTGGTATACCGGCCAGTTTTTTGGGCTGCCCGATCAAGGGCCTGGCGGACAATGCGAAAGTTTTCCTGAGTGGCATAGGTACCGCCAAAACCCTCGGTCGTGGGACCGTAGGGAACATAATCAAGGAGGCTCTGGCCGGTATGTCTGATCACAGCGACAATGTCTGCCCCCTGCAGGGCGGCAGCCTCGGCTTGAACGGCATCTTCATAAACATTGCCCGTAGCCACGATAACATAGAGCATCGGCTTGTTCGGCGGGGCTGCTTTGCTCTTCAACCGATCGCGTTCAGCTTTTACCGCCTTTATTCCAGCCGCTGCTTCACCGGCCAGTTTATCGGCCACTTCGCGCCACTTTTCTTCGGCACAGTCGGGAATCGATTCAACCTTCAGGGAGCCTGCAGCAAGAGCTTCAGCGATCTCCTGCGGTGATTCTTCCCGGGCTACTATTGACCTGGCCAGCCACGGGACGAGGCCGTGGTCGAGAATGCCGGAACGGGCCAGTTCATCTACCATTACATTGGCCATGGGCACGCCGCTTTCGTCAGCTCCGTCAATGCCCATAAGCCTGGCAGCAGCTCGCTCAGTGGTAGTAGTTGTATAGTCGCCAATCCAGGCATGGAGGCGGTCGGCAATTTTACCGGCCTTTTCTCGCGCCAGTTTAACTTTTCCGGGATCAAGATTCAACTTATTATCCACCGGGATAATCATCCTTTCCCTTTTAGAATAAAATAGAAACTATTAAAACTGTCAGCTTGAGCAGGTTAACGGCTCACTTGGCCTCCCGGGTCATCCCTTTTTAAAATAAAGCTTTTTCAGGAAAGATGTTTTTTTTGTAAGACCAGATCAAAAACAGGGCATGGATGGAGAGCTTCGCCCATAATCTTCAGAAACATTTCTGGATCATAATCTCTGCCCATTGGGTCGGTGGGATTGAGGGTCACGGCAATTAAATTAATTTTCTCCAGTGCCATGATCCGTCCCCCTCTTTTTAGATAACGCCAGTATATTTCAGGGCTGACAAAAAGCCTGGTTGCATCCCTGACAATAACAGCCGGTGGATGTTTATAAAGTTCCATCATATCCTGCAGGTTATTGTCTACCAGGGCTCCGCCAAAAACAAGGGCTGCCGTCTCTCTGCGGCATTTATTAATAATCCGGGTTCCCGCCAGCAGAGGAATCATCTCCCTGATCGCCTCCACCCTGTAACCGTTCCCTTCCCGGTGCAGCAGGACGGCATTGCCCTTTGTCAATCCTTTGTACACTGATTTTAAGAGCAGGTTGTCCTCGACTGGAGGTGTTTCCATGATCGTACGGCGAAAGACAGTTTTTTTTACAACGTCATCCATTGTTGGCCCAAGAGATGCCCCTGTAGCCAGGATTGTACCGTCGGAAACTGCCGGTGAAGCCGAAGCGATCCTGTTTATGGCCCCGTCAACCAGAACCTGGGCTGAACCCCGTCGGGACATCATCCCTATTAACTCACGCAGACCGCTGATGCTTCCCGGGCCGGCAAGTTCCACCCGTCCCGCTTCCGTTACTCTACCTACCATTACCGGGCCAAGAGGAGTAACAAAAGAACTCTTTTCAAGAAACTCCAGTCCGGCATCAGCCGCATTGAAACATGCTTCCGCAGTGGCCACCAGCACTCCGACAGGTGCCAGAATGCGCGGCTTTTCCTTCAAGGTCAGGCGGTCAAATCTTTCTCCATCATAGCCGGCCGAAATCAGTCCCACTCTGATTTCACTCTCGACCAACTCTTTTGCTATATGATTAAAAGTAACCGTTTTGCCCACATTTTTGGTCATACCGACAATGGCCGTTGTCTTTAGATTCTTCTTCTGGATCAGCTGAAATATCTCACTCATTATATACGACTCCGTTAAAAAAGATAAAAAAAGATTCTACTGCGGCTGTCATGTTAATTGCGTGTGTGGTGCGGTTATTTTTTCTGCTTACGCTGTTATTTATGGCTAAGCGTTGCCAACCGCAGTTATTATCATTGCAGTAGAATCAATTATATTTTACATGATCACAGCCCAACCGGCATCGGCTCTCCAGGCTAAAAATTCTGTCTTTATTTTATACATGGTGTATAAAACGGCAGGATTTTTCAGGTCAGGGATGAATAAAGAATTGATCTCTCTGTGGAGGTTGATAAAATGCCTTTGACTGTGGCCAAAGCCTTGAAAATGGAAATTTTTCGCAACTGCCGCCTTCTTACCGGCCGGGCCGGGCTGCATAATGAAATTTTATGGGTCAACATACTGGAAATCCTGGATGATCTGAGCCATATCGAACCGGGAGAATTCCTGATTACTACCGCCCACGGTTTTAGTTCGCACAGCGAAGTTGTCCAGCAAGGCATGATCGAACTTTTTGCTGCCAGGAAATTGGCGGCAATGGCCATTCAGATCGGCTATTACCTGAAAGAAATTCCGTCTTCTTTCATACATTTTTCGGAAGAACACAACATTCCCCTGATTGAAATTCCTCCAGAAGTGAGCTTCAAGAACCTGACCCGAGCCCTGATGATGGAACTTTTGCACAATGAGCAGCCGGAGCGTGTCTTATCCAGTTCAGCCGGCAGGCACCTAGAAGAACAGGTCATCGAAATGAAGACCCTCTGGGAACGCCTGGTAGCCGCAAAAAACCCCGCCGACATGGACATGGAACTGGAAAATTATAACCTGAATTTGCAGGATGCGATCTACACCCAGACCTTTGCCTTCCAGCAAGGGAAAGAAGAGAAACGTGAACCGGCAGGAAAAGATATTCTGAGCAACGCTCAGCTGGCTGTTCTGCAAACCCTGCGGAGGGGAAATCGGTCCTTTCTGGTCGGAAGAGGAAAAGATTATGTGGCCGTTTTGATCCAGGATGCAAAGCTGGAGAATTTTTTGCCGGCCGCCCTGGCCGAAGCGACGGAGAAGCTGTCTGAGGAACTAGCCCTCTCTTTTCCAGGCTGCCAGATCAAAAGCGGTCTCAGTACGGTTCACCGCGATGTCAACTGGTTTAATAAAGCCCTTGACGAATCTATCAAGGCTCTGCAGATCGCCCGTTTCGGCTTGATCGACAGATCACAAACCGTTTTCTTTTCCAAAATGGGACTCTATCGCCTGATCATGGATATAAAAAATATGGATACCCTTAAGGAAATCTACAGGGACACGATCATGCCCCTTGTAAAATACGACTGCAGCTCCGGTGGTTCGCTGCTCTCCACCCTGCAGTTTTTTCTTAAATACGGCAGTATCAAAGAACCGGCGGCTGAACTTTTTGTGCATCGGCATACTATGAAATACAGGCTTGATCAAATTGAAAAATTAACCAACCTGAACCCCTTCAATCCGGACGACGCTCTGCAGCTAAATATGGGCCTGCACATCTTCCATTATCTTAAGGCCAGAAACCTGCTTCCCACCGAAAGTTAAATTTTCCACATTGGCAGTGCCCTCTCTCGTGGAAAATTTTCTAGCATTTCCTTACGATTGCAAATTTATTTCCAGCAAGGCATGCTGCTGTAAACGGTGGATTTTGCCGATTGAATAACTGATGGGAAACTGGAAGAGGGGTCCGTCGAGGACAGCAGTGTGCGTTTCCCCTCCTTCACCACAGGGAGAGATGCCGATCTCTTCACAGTAGTTTAGGTATTCCAGGTCCATAAATCGACCGAGCCATTTTTCATCAACCAAATCACTGCGGATTGCCACCAGCATTGCCCTGCCACCCCTGTTGATCAGCTCCTCGGAAACTGCCCGCTCTTCCATCTGCCAGAGAGGAAGGTTGTAATTGATGCCGCAGCGAAGGCTCATTTTTTCCAACCACTGTCTGTGCTCATCCAAATTTATGTCTCCGAACACTCCTCCGTTAATATCGCAGTCCTTTTTCAAACGCCGTACCGCCTTCTCGAAACCGGCTTCATAACTTTCCCAGGTTACTGCTTCCGTTTCGAGCCTGATACCCAGCGCTTCCGCCTGCTTCCGTAGCAGTTCAGTTTTCAAACCATGTGATCGGCTCAGCCCGTCATCTCCGACAAAGCTGAGCAGGCTAACCACAGTCAGCCCTTTCTCCTTTGCTCCCAGCAAGGCTAGATAGGAATCTTTACCACCGCTCCATGATACAAAAACCCGCTCACCGGGAGCGCTGTTAATCAGCATTGGCCTGTTCCTCCTCTTCACCAACCGCTGCAAGGTGATCCAGGCGGTTGCGATAAATAATTTTATAACAGCCGTCCTCCCTGCGGAGCAGGCTGATCGAAGCATTATCAATTCTCATATCCCAGAAGCTATTTCGGTCAAGAGCAAGCAGATCATAAAGGAAAGCCCGGATGGTCCCACCGTGGCTAACCAGGGCGATTCTTTTCCTATCCTTCCCGCTTTGCTCCAGGCGCTCGATGAAAGTTTGCACCCTGAGGCACACTTCTTCAATGGTTTCCCCGCCCGGCGCCGACCGCCTGAAAGGATCATCCAACCACTCCCTTATTTTCGTTTTCCATCTTTGCTCAATCTCTTTATAAGTTAGTCCTTCCCACTGCCCGAAGTAAATCTCGCGCAGCAGAGGAGTAGGACAGGGTTCCAATTTACTACCGCCTCCAATTACTCGGGCTGTATCTATGGCCCGCTGCAAATCACTGCAATAAAGTTCATCAATTCCCCTGGCAGCCAAAAAAGAACCCGCTTTTTCAGCCTGGCGCAACCCGCAGGGAGAAAGAGGTGATTCGGTCCAGCCGGTATAACGTTTTTCCCGGTTGGATTCCGTTTCACCGTGACGAATCAAATACAGTTCCATTTTCAACGGGCTCCTTTAAGATCCGCATCGGCGCTTTTCCCCTGGCTGTTGCTTACCCTGGCATCTTCAAAAGTAGCCATCTCAATGGTGATTCTGGCCGCTGCTTCCAGCAAATGCATGGCCAGCACGGCGCCGGTTCCCTCCCCGAGGCGCATATCCATATGGATGTAAGGCTGCAGGGCAAGGTAATCCATCAGCAGGGCATGCCCTGATTCGGCGGAAAGATGGGAAGGAACCAGGTAATGATGCACCGCCGGGCAGAGTTTAACTGCTGCCAGGGCAGCGGTGCTGGAGATAAACCCGTCGACAACCACCGGGACCCGCCGGGCAGCACCCCCCAGGATCAAACCGGTCAGTGCTGCTATTTCCAAACCACCCACTTTACTGAGGACGCCAATTGGATCGGCCGGATCTGGCTTATGTAAGGCCAGAGATTGTTCGACTATCTTCTGCTTGTGACACAGTTTAGCATCATCCAGGCCTGTTCCACGACCAACAACCAGCGATATTTCGTAGCCGGTCAGCGCAGCCATAACCGCGCTGCTTGCTGTGGTATTACCAATTCCCATTTCACCGGTAGCCAGAACTCCGATACCGTTTCCCACGGCTTCGAAAGCACAGTCAAGACCAATTTTAACAGCCTGCAGAGCCTCGGTTCGACTCATCGCCGGCCCCCGGCGAAAATTATCACTGCCCTTTTTAATCCGGGCTCTTTTTACCCCGGGTAAATTCAGATCGGCTTTTACACCAACATCAACCACTTCCACTTCTACGTCACCGAGGCGGCCGAGGACATTGATAGCTGCTCCGCCTGCTGTAAAATTGGCCACCATCTGGGCAGTTACCTCGGCGGGGTATGCGCTGATCCCTTCTTCAGTAACGCCATGATCGGCAGCCATAACCACCACTCTTTTGCGTGTAGAAACAGGGAAGAAATCACCGTGTATGCCTGCCAGCCGGACGGCCAGATCCTCCATTCGGCCCAGGCTCCCCTGTGGCTTGGTCAGATTATCCACCCGTTCCCGGGCTTTATCCATGGCCCCTCCATCAAGGAGCTTAATCTTCTCCAATACCCTGTTAAGTTCTTCGGTTAGTATTTTTTCTTCGTTCATTTAGTTGTTCTCCTTTCTGTGTTAGGGGGACGGAGGATTTAGCACGCTTCTATCCCTGAATGAATGCGTCATTTCCTCCATCCCTCTGGCACATTGATAATATTATAGATCTGAGACAGGTCCAGGTTTTCCCGGACAGTGTCGGCCAGCCGATCGTACTCTTTTTCTTTAAATTCCCTGTAGCTGCCGTAAGACAGGTTCCCACGAACCGGCAAGCCCCGCCGACGGCGCAGGCCATTAAGTAATCTGGTAGTCCAGGTGAGATTATCAAAAATGCCATGAAGGTAAGTGCCAAAAACATGCCCGTCATCAGAGACAGCCCCTTCTTTTCGCCCTTCAGAGTAAATAAAAAGTGGCTGCTGCAAAGTTCTATAATTAGTCCGACCCATATGAATTTCGTAACCCTGCACTTTTTCTTCTCCTGTCATTTCCTGAAAAAAGTTATTATCCCGGTGTAGCCAGATAGCTTCAACACGCCTCGTCGACTTTTCTGAAGCCATAACTGTAGAAAGGGGCAGCAAACCGAAACCCGGCGCTTCGGGAACTGTTCCCTCTACTTCTTCGGGATCACAAATTTTTTCGCCGAGCATCTGAAAACCGCCACAGATACCCATGAGCAGCCCACCGGACTGTATGTATTCTTTCAAGGCCTCCTCCCAGCCGGCCTTGCGCAGATAAAGCAGATCACCAATCGTGTTTTTCGAACCGGGCAGGATGAGCATATCTGGAGAAGCCAGTTCGGACGGTTTGCGGATGTAGGACAGGGTAACATCTTCAAATAACTCAAGAGGGTTAAAATCAGTAAAATTTGCCAGTCGCGGCGGCAAAATAACCTGCACCGACAATCCCGTTCTACCGCTCCGTCCTTTAAGGCGCTCGGTAACACTGTCTTCATCATCAAGGTTAAGTAGCATATAGGGGATCACCCCGAGCACCGGCAGTCCGACCAGGGAGGAAAGCTCCTTCAAACCCGGTTCGAGAACTTCCCGGTTGCCGCGGAATCTATTGATGATTAATCCCCTCAGTAGATTTCTATCATCGTCTTCCAGAAGGGCAGCTGTTCCGTAAAGAGAAGCAAATACGCCCCCCCGATCGATATCACCAACCAGCAGAACGGGTGACTGCAAGCGCCTGGCCAACCCCATATTTACCAGATCATTTTCCCGCAAATTTATTTCAGCCGGACTGCCCGCCCCTTCAATAACTACCAAATCCGATTGGTCATAAAGTTTTGCAAAGGCTTTGTCGATCACCGGCAACAGCTTCTCACGCCAACCAAGATAATCCATCGCTTCCATGTTGCCGACCGACCGCCCCATAACAACCACCTGGGACCCCCGGTCGGAAGTCGGTTTCAATAGGATGGGATTCATCTCCACCAGCGGCTCGATCCCGGCTGCTTCGGCCTGCATAACCTGGGCTCGTCCCATTTCCAGGCCATCTTCAGTAACATATGAGTTGAGGGCCATATTCTGGGATTTGAAAGGAGCAACCCGGTAACCATCCTGCCTGAAAATACGGCAGAGGGCAGCGCAAAGTAAGCTTTTGCCCACCGAAGAAGCGGTTCCCTGGAGCATAATAGTACCTTTGGCCATCAGCGTCCCCCTCCTTTCCTGTTTTCTTGACCGGACACCGGGCAACCTTCTTCGAACCAGTTATCAATTCCCCGCAGCAACCGCAAATTATCATGCCGCCTTAGAACTGCGATACGGAAAAACGTTTTATCCAAACTGCTGAAATTGTCTGCTCGCCGGATCAGCAAACCCAGTTTGGCCAGGTAGGCCTGTAGATCTACGGCGTCAAATGAAGAATCAAGACCCTGCAGGAGAAGGTAATTGGCTACCCCGTCAAAAACTTTAAAATGACCGCTTTCCCGCAGGCATTTTTTAAGGTAAGAACGCTCCTTCTCAATCAGCGCCAAAGATTTTTTCAAAAAGTCTTTTTGCTCCAGGCAGTAGAGGCCGGCAGCCTGGGCCAGGCTGTTAACCCGCCAGGGGTCGCCCCAGCGGGTCAGCTCCCCGATGTCCTCCTCAGGTCCAATCAGGCAGCCCAGGCGCAGACCGGGCAAACTCCATAATTTGGTCAGAGAAATCACAATCCACAACCCGCCATCCTCCCGGTGGCGCAAGCTTTCTTCTTCTCCCCCTGACAGGGGGATGAAGCTTTCGTCGAGCAGCAGTTCTGCCCCTTTAGCCCTGACCGTCTCAGCCAGTTTGAGAAGCGTCCGGCGGCTGTAAAGCTGGCCCGTAGGATTATTGGGATTGCAGAAAACGACCAGGTCTCCACTCTCCATGTTTATACAAGGAGAAAGCAAAGCAAATTCTTCCCCCGGAAGAAGCGGGAATTCCTCCACTTCCGCTCCGGCCAGGCAGGCCGCCCGTCGGTATTCGGAAAAAGAGGGTGCAGGAACAATAACCTTTCGTGGCCTGCGCCACAGGGTCAACAGGTGAATCAGTTCCGTTGCCCCGTTGCCAAGGAGCAATCTGCTGACCGGTACTCCGAGATAGCCGGCCAAAGAATCCCGCAGCTCCCGAGCCTGGGGAACCGGGTAGGCGGTAATCCTGTCCAGTTCGCGGCGCAGGTGGTCGAGTAATCCGGATGGCGGGCCACATGGGTTGATGTTGCTGCTAAAATCAAGCAGCTCGACGCCGGGGTTCCACCGCCTCAGGGCCCGGGAAAGATCGCCGCCATGGCCTCCTGTTTCATCGTTAAATCCTCTCTGCAAGTAAAATCACCGTCCTGTAAATTGGCTCTGCTGTATCACCAGATTGCAGAATAACAAAGTATCCGATCAGGAAAAAGAGTTCGCCCAGTTCACTGGCAGCCCCGAGAATATCGCCGGTCAGACCGCCCAGCCGGTACGAAGCATAAAGGGCCAGCAGATAAGCTACCCCCAGGGCAACCAGGACACCGATGGCACCCGGCAGCAACAAATCCGGCTTCCACAGAAAAACTAAAATCAGCATAAGGATCGCTACCAGGGATGCTTTAAAAAAAACAGCCGGCTTCAAACCACGCAGAAAAAGATCACCAAGCCCCCGGTCACGAGCCGGAGGGAACCATGATCCACTGCAAACAATGGCCCACCTGCCGGCAACAATCATCAGGAAAACCGCAGCCGGTATCGCACCGGGCGTCAGACCGGCCAGCAACGATAATTTCAACAGGTAGACGAATAGCAGAACTGCAGCGCCCATAACCCCTATTGCACTATCCTTCATCGCTTTAAAAGCCTTTTCACGATCCGTTGTTCCCATCAAACCGTCGGCTGTATCAGCCAGGCCGTCAAAATGCAGACCCCTGGTGAGGAAGAACGACAGGGCCATAACTACAACCGCCATAGGATATGGGGGAAGAATCAACATGATTGCATAGGCGGAAGCAGCAAGAACCAGACCCAGAGTCGCCCCGGCCAGGGGGAAAGCAACCGCCGCAGCTGTCAGATCTTCGCCTCCTTTTTCAAAGCGGATGAAAGGCAGCGGCGCAACAGTTAAAAAAGCAAGAGCCCTCAGATAACTTTTCAAATGATGAAAACCTCCCCGTATCTGATCCACCAAGCCACCAGTAGAGTCAAAATAAAAGCAGTCAGAGAAAGCCTGCGGAACAAAACCAGTCCTTCCCGCAAATCGGAGCACCGGGGGTGACGGCCTCCGGCATTGATGAGCGGACGTTCAATCCTCTTCCCCCCGTAAATATCAACACCGCCCAGGCAGACGCCCAGAACTCCGGCTGCCGCCGCTTCCGGCCAGGCACTGTTGGGGCTGTCGTGATTGTAGCGATCCTTTTTTAAAACTCGCCAGGAATCGCCAGCCCGGCCCTGCAGCAAGCCCAGTGAGACTATGAGCAAAGCAGTGAAGCGGGCCGGAACCAGGTTCAAAAAATCATCGGCCTTCGCTGCAAAAAAACCGATATCAGCATATTTTTCAGTTCTGTAGGCGATCATAGAATCGAGAGTATTTACCGCCTTGTAAAACACTGCCCCCACCGGCCCCAGGAAAGCAGCAAATATAAGTGGGGCCACCAGACCATCGGAACTGTTTTCAAAAAGGCTCTCCAGGGCGGCACGGGTAATACCACTCTCATCCAGTGAACCTGCATCACGGCTAACGATCATGGCAACGGCAGAACGAGCTTTCCCGTGACTACCTTCACCCAGCGGACTTTCCACACGGGCAATATGACTGCGCAGGTCACCTCCACCCAGAACAGAATAAAGAAGATATATTTCCAGGATCAGCCCGGCAGCGACATGAAAGCTGTAAGCTACCCTGAGGGACAGAAACACTGCAACGGCTGAACCTCCGGCAACAATGACCACAATAACTACTCCCGCCACCTTTAAACCTGCCGGCGAATGGCATATTTTACGGGCCGCCCTCTCCAGAAATGTGATGATTTTCCCCAGTATCCTCACCGGGTGGGGCCAACCCTGCGGATCACCCAGAATCAGATCCAGGCAATAAGCCGCACAAAAAGCCGTGATAAAAAGCAAAGTCCGATCCATTTATTTAAGCTGCTGCGGAATACCGCAGACAACCATCCAGACCCGGTCCGCTGCAGCTGCCAGCACCTGGTTAACACGCCCCGAAAGATCACGGAATACGCGTCCAAGTGGATAAGCCGGCACTACGCCCATGCCCACTTCATTGGTTACCACCAATACATCCGCCGGGCAGTTGCGAGCAGCCACAGAAAAAACCTTTATATAGTCAAATGTTCGCTCGGCTGCTTCCTGCAGAAGTTTTTCATCGACAAAAATATCTTCACCCTCCCTGACTGCCCCGTGCCGGTCAATATCGGCAAGGAGGCGATTGCTGATTAGAATGGTCAGGCAGTCGACAAGGATCAGCCTGCCGGCTTCGCCTTCCTTTTCCAATATTCGATGCGGCTCCAGCGGCTCTTCGATGGTTCGCACTTCTGCCGGCCGCCTGCTCCGGTGGCGGGCAACTCTTTCGCGCATTTCCTCGTCCTCCACCCTGGCGGTGGCCAGGTAAATGAGCTCCCTGCCACTTTCCGCAGCAATCTTTTCAGCAAAACTGCTCTTGCCACTGCGCACCCCGCCCGTAATGAGCATTAACAAACCTCTCTGTTCGTCTTTTATTTCATCACTCACTCGTTCCGCCTCCACCGCTGCCAATTATTTCTGGTAAAGATTCAATTGTTTCCATAACCACCGCTCTCCTGTCCACCATCTCCTGAAGAAGTTTGAGGGCTTTGCCTCCGCTGTAATCGCGTTCTGCTACACCCTGCAGATCAATGATATAAATCTTTTTATCCTCCGCCAGCACAGCAGCAACCTGCTCCAGGATGGGCAGGTTGCCTTCACCGAAAGGAATGGGGGGCACTACAATCGCCGCCGCCCGGTGCATCAGACTGAGATGCTCCTGGCGGTGTTCATCCTTCATGCTGGTGAAGGGAGGCACGATAATCACCGGAAGGCTGTGAAAATGAGCAAAACGACAGCTGCTGTCCTGGGCTGAGACAGGCCCCACCGTCAATCTGTATCCCTTTTGACTGAGCAGTTCAAGGACAGGCAAAGCTTCTTCACCACCGCCGATCACATGAACTTCCGGCTTCTTCTGATCAAAACAGGTATTTTCTTTTTTACTGACCACACTGACCTGAAGGACTCCATGGAGAGGATGCCTGTAAATAGAGGCTTTTACCCCGTAAGATTTCTGAATGTTTTCCGAAGTGATAACCTCTTCCGCCCGGCCTGCCGCCATGACCCTGCCCCCGGAAAGAAGTATAAAACGATTAAAATGGTGAACGGCCAGGTTAATATCATGAATGGCAGCGATCACTGTTACTTCCTGTTCCCGATTAAGGCGCGCGGCCAGTTCAAGGAGCATGGACTGGTAACCAATATCAAGATTGGCCGTCGGCTCATCGAGAAGCAGCACTTCTGGCTGCTGGGCCACGGCGCGGGCCATGATTACTCTTTGTTTCTCCCCACCGCTTAGGGCGGCAAGAGATCGTTCAGCCAGGTGGGCAACGCCGGTCATCTCCATTGCTCGCCTGACAGTATCATAATCTTTTCCTTCTTCCTTCCTGAAACGCTTCAGGTAAGGGAAGCGACCCATCATAACGATATCTTCAACGGTAAAATCAAAATCGGCCGCCGTTTCCTGGGGCACCACCGCCATGAGTCGGGCTGCCTCCCTGCTGTTGAAATGTCGCAATTCACGTCCATCAAGTAAAATACTTCCTGCTGCAGGTTGAAGTATTCGGCTAATACAGCGCAGTAGGGTTGACTTGCCGGCTCCGTTGGCCCCGAGCAGCGCCACCAGATCCCCGCGCTCCACCCTGAATTCAGTCCCGTCGAGAACAGGGACCGTATCATAAGCAAGTTTTAACCCGTCTACATCGATATTTAAACCCAAACCGGTTTACCCTCCTCCTCCAAAATAACGTAGTTTCTTTCTTCTTTTCAGCAGGTAGATGAACATGGGAGCCCCAATCAATGCAGTTATTATTCCCACCGGCAGTTCCGTAGGGGCAATGATTACCCGGGCAAGTGTATCGGTAGCTATAAGCAGCGCCCCGCCCAGCAAGGCCGAAGCAGGTATAAGAAAGCGATGATCCGGACCGGCCACCAGTCGGACAAAATGCGGAACCACAAGACCGATAAAGCCAATGATCCCGCTGGTGGAAACTGCCGCCGCCACCAGCAAAGACGCACCGACCAGGAGAATTTTCTTTACCTTCTCCGTATCAACACCCAGGTGGCTGGCCGTTTCTTCACCCATTAGCATGGCATTCAACTCACGGGAAAAAATGCTGACACAGATATAACCGGCCAAAGCATAAGGGATCATTACCTTTACTTGGTGCCAGGTCGCCCCGCCCAGGCCGCCCATCATCCAGAAAACCACCTGGTGGAGCTGTTCACCGGCAAAGTAAGTGAGCAGGGATACTAAAGCCGACAGGAAGGCACTAACGGCGATGCCAGCCAGCAGCAGGGTCATTACCGGCACTGCTCGGCCAACCCTGGCCATTGCGTAAACGATGGTGATTGTGGCAATTCCACCAAAAAAAGCAAAAAGCGGCACCGCCCCAAATCCGCCGACTGTCAAACTGAAACCTCCGAGCATGGCAAAGACCGCTCCAAGAGCCGCTCCCGAAGAAATGCCGATAACATAAGGATCGGCCATGGGATTGCGGAAAAGCCCCTGGAAAACCGCTCCGGACACGGCCAGTGAACTGCCTACTGCTGCAGCAAGAAGAACGCGGGGTAAGCGAATTTTCAGCAGTATATCCTGGTAAACCGGGGCAATTTCGACAGCCCGTGGCGAAGAATAAAAAGGCAGGGTATCGGCCAGGATACTCAAAATATTGCGCCAGCCGATCTGGACCGCTCCCAAAATCGTAGCCACAATAATTACCATGGCAAGAAAGAGCAGCAGGGCAGCCATAAACAGCGTTTTTTTAAGCCCTCTTCCTCTTTTTATTTCCGTGTTTTTGTAATTACTCTTATCCGACGTCATCACCCTGCCTTTACCCTGTTTTTATTCTTAAACTTTTGCTATGCGGGGTATGTGGGGTGCATCGTACGGCACCCCGCAATTAAAAGATCATATCGGAATCTTTATTGAAACAGCTCCGGGTAAAAAATCTTCGCTGCTTCGGCCACCGCTTCAACAGCCCGCGGTCCCGGACGGGCAAAAGCGTCGTCAGAAACTGCATAGACCCGGTTTTCGATAACTGCGGGAATACTTTCCCAACCCGGCCGCTCGGTCATTGATTCTATTACCAGATCGGCTGTGCCGTGGTAATCGGGATAGAGGATCACCTGCGGTTCCCTCTCTGCCACCACTTCGGCGCTGATCTGCGGATAGCTTTCCTCGACGTCGCCAAAGATACTGACCCCGCCGGCCAGGGCAATAATTTCAGTAATAAAAGCATCCTTCCCGGCAGTCATCAGGGGATCGGAGTAAACCTCATAATAAACGCGAATTCTATCATCTTCAGGTATATCGGCAACCACCGTCTGCAAGGCGGCGATCTCTTCCTGCATTGAATTAATCAGGACTTCACCGGCATCGACAACTCCGGTGACCCTGGCAACAAGAGCAATGCTCGTATAAAGATCTTGCAGGGTTGACGATTCTACTACCAAAACAGGGATGCCCAGTTCTTCAAGCCTCGGGACCTCTTCTTCATGAATGGTCGAAGCAAGGACCAGGTCCGGCTGCATTTCAACAATCAGCTCAATGTTAGGGGTGGAAAAGCCACCAATTATCTCTCTTTCCTGTGCTTCAGGAGGGTAATTGCAGTATTCGGTAACCCCGACAATCCGTTCTCCGAGCCCCAGGGCAAAGGATACCTCCGTATTGCTGGGCGACATTGAAATAATATGTTCGGGAATACCTTCGAAAACAACTTCCCGGCCCATTTGATCGGTTACTGTTACCGTTTCGATCTTCTCGTTTGAATCAACTTCATCCAGATCGGCAATCGGTTCCTCTGCCGGTACAACCTGTTCTTCACCACATCCGGCCGGCAATAAGAAACAAAGAGCCAGTATAGTAAAAATTAATAAATACCGTTTCTTCAACATTATTCTCTCCTCTCAAAAATTAAGCTCCGGCCTTCATCAGGGAATGCCGGAGCTTCTTTATATAAACAAAAACCACGGGAAAACGTGGTTTTACCCCGCCTAACCCTTTCACCCGAAGGGGCTTAGCGCTCTGGCAGGCAGGTCTCCTGGCTCGTGTTCACTGCGCCTCCTTCCTTCCCGGTCTTTCTGACCAGTGGTCTTAAGGAAGCGCCTCCCACTTACAGTGGCGGGACCGCGCCGGATTTTCACCGGCTTCCCTTTTCAGTCAATTGACACCTGACAGGCTCTATTAAATTGTCGCTGATATTATATCATTCAATTATCTAATTGTCTACAACCGGCAGTTTTCTTTAATTTAGCTATCAGCAGCCCTTGACTGCAAACAGAAAGTGGCATTAGTAGCCATTCTCTTCTTGTCATCAAAAGCTTTCACTACAAAGGGCAGGTGCAGGGTAAGCTGCAGAAATCCAAATCCGAAACCGTAAAATATTCGCCCAATTGCCAGGTGCGCGGTTTCGGTAGTCCGAGCCAGGATAACCAAGGTGATGACAACCGTTGCCGCCCCCACAATCATATTGATGCCATAACCCCGGTCTGTAGAGCAATCCAGGATTATTCCCGATACAAAACTGGAAACGAGGTCTGACAGGGCCACGACTGTAAGAATATACCGGCTGCCGGCAACCCCCGTTCAATCACAAATAAAGACATGAATGAAAGCAAGGGAATTTGAATCATCGCTTTCGTTCTTCATATTCGGTTTTCCCGCACAGTAAATAATCTGGCATACCCCACATCTAAAACAACTGCGGACAAATCATTCCAGAGTACAGATCAACAAACGTCGGGGCTTAGAATTTTTTTGTTTCTATTTCAGCAGCTTTTATTTTCTGCCCAACAACACTGTGTTCTTTTAAAACACCCACATTGGCCAGGGTAAAAATCGCCAGGGCAGCCCAGATAAAACAGAAGCTTATAAAGTGAGAAAGAGGGAAATATTCTTTAAATATAAATATTCCTAAAAAGAGCTGCAGTGAAGGAGCAATATACTGGAGGAAACCCATCATCGAAAATGTGGTCCTCTCAATACCCCGTGCATAGAAAATAAGAGGGATAGCTGTAATAACTCCAGTTCCGGCGAGAGTCACAATAACTGCCGGACTGGAAGAAACTAAAGACCCCTTTCCACCTTTTTCCAAAATAGCAATATAGGTCAGGGCCATAGGCATAACAATAAAAGTTTCCAGAACCAGACCGGCCAGAGAATCTACATGAATCATTTTTTTGATCAAGCCATAAAGAGCAAAAGTAACAGCCAGGATGAGAGCTATCCAGGGGATACGTCCATACTGAATTGTAATAATCAGCACTCCAACAAATGCCAGGATAATCGCCACAAGCTGCCAGCGTCCGAGACTTTCACGGAGAACGGTCACCCCGAGCAGAACGACTACCAGCGGGTTGATAAAATAACCCATGCTTGATTCAATTACATGGCCGCTGTTAACCGCATATATATAGGTAAACCAGTTTACGCTGACGATAAAACCGCAGAGAAAAATAAGAAACAACTTTTTTCGGTTGGCAATAATAGCGGAAAGTGCGCCTCGCTTGCGATAAAAATAAACCACCAGGAGCATGAAAATGAAGGACCAGCATATCCTGTGAGCCAGTATCTCCAGGGCGGGCACCGACTCCATCAACTTCCAGTAAAGAGGCAGGATTCCCCATAATGAGTAAGCAGCAATACCATAGCAGATTCCTGTTGTATTTTCATCCTTTACATTGATCGAAAGTTTCATTGTTCGACTCCTACTGTCAATAAACTGCGTTGTGACATGTATAGCTTATTACCTTTAGAGATAACTGGCAAGTTTTTTAAGAAGTACAGCATGAGCTGACTTATATAAAACTGGAGAGAATGTGCCACTATTTCCCTTAATACTTCGCGTCAGGATGGACATACCCGGCCCTGGTTACAAACTTCTCTCAAGCTGGAGCGTTCGGGAATATCACCCGTTAGACTGCACTATGCCCGGACATACATAAATATACCGCCCTTGAAGGGCGGCTTTACTTCGCTTTAATATTTTTTACCAGCTATCGATTACTGCGCAAACTCTGGCAGTCCGGGCAATTCTCCAAAGCTGCCTGCCCAAAACGTCTTCTTCTCCGGCAGCGGGTACAGAGCACTTCACCTTCCAGGGCATAAGGGCCACCATGGATACGCAGGGCTTTCCCTTCCACAATGGAACGGGCTATCTTTTCATGAGCTGATACCAGGATCCTCTGCAGGGTGCTTTGAGCAATGTTCATCCTGGCAGCACATTCATTTTGTTCAAGTTTCTCCAGATCTTTAAGACGGATAGCTTCCAGTTCATCAACCGTGAGCACAATCTCAGTAAGCAGAGGTATGGGTATACCGGTCGGTTTAAAGTAAGTAAACCGCGGCATTGCACTGACCAGACGAGGTTTATGTGGACGCGGCATCTTAGAACTCCTTTAATTATATTATATTGCTATCATTTAGCTTAACAAAACCTTTACTGGAAATCAATACTGATAAATATTTTTAATGTATATTTTTTAAGCGGTAATTACCCTTATGACAAAATATAAATCATATTTCAGTTCAATTCATCAATAAGACTTTCCCAGACTGACCGCACACTCTGACTGACCGGGCCATCGCTGTATTCAACAACTGGCATTCCCTTGACCATAGCTTCAACAACAATCCGATCAAAGGGGATTTTCCCGGCCAGGTTAATTTTTTCTTTACGGCAAAAGGAATCGATAGCCTGAGTTTGCTCCTCATCCAGATCATAACGATTGATGCATACCGATGCTGTAATCCCGAAATGGTGACAAACAGACAGCACGCGCTCAAGATCGTGAATCCCCGACACTGTCGGCTCAGTAACGATCAGCGCTGCGTCAACTCCCGATAAAGAAGCAATTACCGGGCAGCCAATACCAGGAGGACCATCAATAAGCAGGTAATCTTTGCCTCCAGCCTCCGCCAGCTCTGCTCCCCTGTTGCGAACGGCGGTAACCAGCTTGCCTGAATTTTCTTCTGCTATACCCAGCCGGGCATGAACCAGGGTCCCGAAAGGTGTCTCCGATACAAACCATTTACCGGAAACCCGATCCTCCATCTTTATCGCCTCTACCGGACAGGTGTATGAACAGAATCCACAACCTTCACAGGCAACAGGATCGACAATATATTCTTCAGAAATTGCTTCAAAACGGCACAGGTCACGACATAGCCCACATTGAGTGCATTCAGAAAGATCGATAAAAGCAGTTTGCGAAGCAGTAAATTCATGCTCTTCCAGCAACCGCGGATGCATAATCAGGCTCAGGTTGGCTGCATCAACATCAGCATCGACAAAAACAGTGTTCCTGGAGGCCAGGGCGGCAAAAGAACCAACCAGAGAAGTCTTGCCAGTTCCGCCTTTACCGCTGATCACAGTTATTTTTTTCAATGTGATGAAACCTCCTTCGATGCCGCAGAAATTTTATCGAACAGCTCACGAAAACGCACCCGCCAGTGATCCAGATGTTTTACCACCGGTTCACCACGAGCATAAAGGGAAGCCAGTTCCCTATCCCAGGGTATCCTCTGCAAAATTGCCAGGTTTTTATCGCGGCAGTATTTCTCCACCCCGTCATCACCGAGATCGGAGCGATTTATGAGTACCCCCGAGGGTATACCCAGTTTGGTCACCATTTGATAAGCAAGATCAAGATCATTTAAACCGAAAGGGGTGGGTTCGGTTACAAGCAGGCAGTAATCGCAGCCCCCTACAGCGCTGACAACCGGACAGGAAGTCCCCGGCGGTGCATCAATAATATTGATATATCCTAAATTTGAGACCTTTTTGACAGCCTCAATCAGCGGGGGAGACATAACCTCACCTGTATTGAGACGGCCGTGAGCAAATTTAATTCTGCCGGCAGCTCCTTCTTCAAGCAGGCCGATGGGCCTTTCAACCTCCGTAATTGCTTTTTCAGGGCAAAGATAAGAACAGCTGCCACAGCCATGGCAGAGTTCTTCAAAAACCATTACATTATCCTGAAAAACAGCCAGGGCATTAAAAGCACATACTTCGGCACAGCGCCCGCAAAAATTGCAACGGTCAAAATTAATTTTAGGTACAGGTATCCCCACCTCCCGTGAATTCTCAATAACGGGTTTTAAAAAAAGATGGGCATTCGGTTCTTCCACATCACAGTCTAGATACTGAACATTTTTATCTTCCAGAGCCAGGGCCAGGTTGACGGCTACCGTCGTTTTACCGGTGCCTCCCTTGCCGCTGGCAATAGCAATTTTGATCATATTATATTTATGCTCCATCAGTTTTATTTTTTTACCATACGGGACAATGTGCCCGGTGCCCAAAGCAGATAGAACACCGGTCTTAATCTGAACTGTAACTGGCATCTAGGATTCGTTCAATTCAGCTATTCTCTGTTCCATTTCCGCCAGCTCGGACTTCATAAGTCCCAGCTGTTTTTCGAGGTATGATTTTTCCTCTTTCGGGTTAATGCGGGCCGGAGCGTAATAAGGAATCGGGGCATCGTAGCGCCACTGACAGAAACCCCGGCTTTGGCCCCACCAGAAGTCATAACCAGACCATCCGCCCCTGAAACCACCGGCTCCCGGGTACCAGCCGGCATCTTTCCAAAATCCCGGGCTATACCAAAATCTTCCTCTCGGCATCACGAGCACCTCTCTTTCCTTTACTTTTTCCAAATTAACTGAATTGAAATCCGGAAAACCACTTTCTCAATTTTCAACTGCAGCTGTGATTATAGCCCTATTTCAGATGATCGCAACTGCTTTCACCCGGTTCAAGGCTGTCTGTTAAATAACAGGAGATTGCCTCATCTACCGGGCCGTTAATACCGACAACAGTTTCTATATTTTCTCCGGCAAAAAGATCCTGTGCTTTGGGTCCCATCCCGCCGGCTATAATACAGCTAACCCCCATCTGGGCCAGATAACGAGGTAAAAATCCGGGTTCATGACCGGGATTGGGGATAATCTTTTTATTGCTGACCACCTTTCCTTCCAGTGTGAAAAGAGTATATTCGGGACAGCGGCCGAAATGCTGGGCCACCAGGTTATCCTCCGTTGCCACGGCAATTATCATTTAATCATCCTCCTTCGTCGGTGTCGCTCAAATATTACGACTAAACAGCAACCAACATGTTACATTACCATTTTTTTCTCATCCCGTCGTGGGAAGGAACTGTAGCATCAGATACGGATGATAGTTTCCCTTCCTTGAATTTCTGCAAAGTCTTTTCAACCGTTCCCTCTATACCAGTATAAACTTTAATCTTTGCCGCTTCGAGAGCAACGGCCGCATTGGGACCAACGTTGCCAACGACAACTGCTTCAACACTATGGTCGGCAAGCTGCCGGGTACTCTGCGGCCCAGCTCCTCCTGCAGCGCTGACACTGGCATTGGGTAAAGACTCAATCACTTTTCCACTTTCTGAATCAACAATCACAAAATAGGGACAGCGGCCAAAGCGCTGGTCCACTTCCGCCTGCAGTCCTTCACCACGTGCACATATTGCTACTTTCATAATTTCCACCTCCGTTTGATAAATACATTCGTTCTCAGTTTGTTTCACCGGTGGCACTGTCAATGATCAGATTGATATCCTCGAATACTTCGACCGGATAATCTTCAATTTTTCCGTCATCGCCGAGCTTCGACATCTCCGGATCAAGCGGCAACCTGGCCAACAGTTTGATACCTGTAGCCGCGGCTACTTCATCTGCTTTGCTCACCCCGAATATTTCAATCTCTTTTCCACAGTGCGGGCATATCAGGCCACTCATATTTTCAACCAGCCCCAGAATGGGCACTTTCATCATTCTGGCCATTTTAATTGCTTTTTTCACAACCATAATTGCCAGATCCTGCGGCGAAGATACAATCACCAGTCCGTTAAGAGGCAGTGACTGCAGCACAGTCAGGGGTGAATCCCCCGTGCCCGGGGGCAGGTCAACAACCAAATAGTCAATTTCGCCCCAAACTACGTCGGTCCAGAATTGCTTTACCGCACCTCCGATTAGCGGCCCCCGCCAGATTACCGGATCGTCCTCATTAGGTAGAAGTAGGTTCAACGAAATAATTTTGATCCCCAGCTTGCTTTGAGGAGGAATCATTTTCTCATTCATTACTTCGGCCTTTCCGTTCAAACCAAACAATTTCGGGATGCTCGGTCCGGTGATATCGGCATCAAGCAGTCCGACCTTGAATCCTGCCCTGGCCAGGGCCACGGCCAGTAGGGAAGCCACTGAAGATTTGCCGACACCTCCCTTGCCACTCATCACTGCAATAGTTTTTCCGATATGACTGTCTTCAGGTTGAGAAAGTTTTTCAATGCCTGGATTCTTTCCCTTTGTCTGTTCTTTTGCTTTTTGATTTTCGGCCATTTTATTGCCTCCATTTCTCTTTGACTGCTTCCAACAAATATATGGGTATATATCTATAAAAATTATATCTTAATCTATACTATCCGGCAACCCTTTTTTTTGATATCATATAGACGAATACATAAAGGGTAAATATTTATTTGCCCGTTTTTCACATCGATCATGCGAAAGGAGTTTAACCTGTGAAATACAAACACCTGTTCGGACCTGTTCCTTCCCGCCGCCTTGGCGTGTCTCTTGGCATCGACCTGATTCCACCAAAAACTTGCACCCTGGACTGTGTTTACTGTGAATGCGGTAAAACAACCAGACTGACCACTGAACGTCGTGAATACATACCGGTTGATAACATTCTGAAAGAGCTGGATGATTATCTGGCCCGGAAACCGGAACTCGATTATATCACCTTTGCCGGTTCGGGTGAACCGACTTTGAACAACAAGATCGGCAAGGTAATTGAATTTATAAAAAAAAGTTATCCCCATTACAACATCTGTGTACTGACAAACGGGACCCTTTTCAGTGATCCATCAGTTCGGGCAGAAGTTTTGAAGGCGGACTTAATTATTCCTTCACTCGATGCCGCCACAGAAAAAATATTCCAGCAGATCAACCGACCTCATCGGGACCTGAGCTGCAAAGAAGTAATTGCCGGGCTCGTCGATCTGCGCAGTGAATTCGCTGGCGAGATACGCCTGGAAATATTCATCGTTCCCGATTTCAATGACACTACCGAAGAACTCCAGGCTATTAAACAAGCCATTGAAAAAATAAATCCCCACCGTGTCCAAATGGGCACTCTCGATCGACCGGGAACTGAAAACTGGGTCCAGGCGGCCGATAAAGAAAAAATGCAGCAAATCGCCTCATTCCTGGGTCGATCGGAATTGATTGGTGAATTCCGCCCCCGTAATAAAATAGCTTCTTTTAACGAATCATACAATAGCCAGATCCTGAACACCCTGCGCCGGCGCCCTTGCACCCTTGAAGATTTGCATCATATGTTAAATCTGCACCCGGCCGAGCTGCAGAAATATATCAATCACCTCCTTGCAATCGGGCGGATCGAGACGGAAAATAGGGACAGGGGAACATTCTTAAAACTTAAATCTGAGCATCGCGGCCTGGCTTGAGAAAAAGCATCCCTTTACTCGCCCAGGGCAGCGATGATCTCCCGGCAAAAAGCGGGAAGGTCCCGGGGCATTCTGGAAGTAATTACATTTTTATCGCGGACCACTTCTCGATCAACAAAATCAGCTCCGGCATTTATAAGGTCGTCTTTTATGGAATAAAAAGCCGTAACCTTACGTCCCTTTACCGCCCCGACTGAAGCAAGTATCCACGGCCCGTGACAAATAGCAGCAATTACTTTTTCTTTTTCAAATGCGTTTTTAACGAAGCCAATCAATTCCGACGAGCGGCGCATGTGATCAGGTGAATAACCACCTGGAATGACCACGGCATCATAGTGCTCGGCTTTAACATCCTTCGCCGCCAGATCAGCTGTAGCCGGGTAACCATACTTGCTTTTATATTCCCTTGCTTCCGGGGCTACCACCGTAACCTGAGCCCCGGCTTCCATCAACCGGTAGTAAGGATACCAGAACTCCGGATCTTCATAAAGCTGTTCTAGCAAAATTGCAATTTTTTTGCCCTGCAGTTCCATCACTATTCCTCCTTAAGGTTAGGGCTCGGAACATAATTCAGTAAGCTTTATCCCGGCACATAATAATCACCGGATCAAAGAATATTGAACCAGCCGAAGCCAATGGCCAGTTCCAGCATCGCCATTAATAAAAAGAGGATTATGCCGATCAGTAAAGGCCAGCCAAACCAATTCTTCGGCAGCCACCTTCTTACCCCGTTCAACAGGGGCTCACGGTCCGCCTCCCGGTGCAGCATTCTCAAGCCGGCATAAACACCAACCAATGCAGGCAACAGCAGCAGGAGAAGTGGCCAGTGTTCTACCGTTTCGAGCTCAGCCGTTTTTTCGATCCCCCCGGCTGCGTAAAGGTAGGTCACGGCAACAAAGTTATTAAGCATGTGATAAATAACACCGCCCCATAAAGAACCTGTTTTTATCACCACCACCGCGATAACCGCTCCCAGCATAAAAGTGCTGATCAAATTGGTAAAAGAAATGTGATAAAGAGCAAAAAGGAAAGAACTGAAAACAATCGCCGGGATGATTCCTTCACCTTCCATGGAGGGCAGGATTGTTCCCCGGAATAGCATCTCTTCACAAATCCCCGCTGACACGGCAATTACCAGAATGTAAATAATATACTGACCTAAAGTGTCAGGAGGCGGAATGGATTCCAGCGGCTGATAACCCAGTTCCATCATGCCGAGCATCAACCCGGCGGCAATAACCATATTCAACAACCAGAATGAAGCCGCCAGAATGACTACTGCCGGCAAAAATCGAAGCTGCAGGGGATGAAGCCGGGCGAAGGAAACCCTGTCTACATTGTGGCGACGCCAGTACCAGAGAGCTGGTGGCAGGATGATAACCCACTGTGTTAGAAACATACCCACTTCAAAGTGCAAAATCTGGAGTATGGATCCCAGCACCAGGAGAAGAATAAAAACAAAAAGGTAAAGGCGCATTGCCGAATTTAGATTCGGTTCAGCCGATAAACGACCCGATCCGCGATCCGGTTCGCCTTCTCTTATGACTTCCGCCACTTGATGGTCATGATAGTTTTTATTGTCTTCCATCATTACCTCCTGCCCCGCTCATTCCATTAATCTTTTTTCCATGATCTGATTGCCTTTAAAACCGTTCAAGTGAAGATAAAATTCGGCTGATTTGGTCAGCACATCACACGGAACAACACCGATAATTTCACTGTCCAGAACCGCTACCCCGTAGCGGGCAGCCTCTTTCTTGACCATTTCAAAGACCCTGTGCGGAGGGACTGTGTGGTAATCACAGAGATTAATAGTTACCTGGGCTTTGCCTGTTTCTTTGATCATTACTCCCAGCGCTTTAACAGTCGAAAATCCTCCGCTACTACCCCTGATTACCCGGGCAATATTTTGGGCAATTTTCACATCGTCGGTGTCAAGATTAATGTTAAAAGGGACCAGAGGGAAACGAGCACCCACTGCAGTTGCCCCGGCCCCAGGGTTAACTCTGGTCGGCCCAAAATCGGGTTTGCGCTCAGGTTTTGTAATACTATCAATTAACCCTTCATATTCTCCCTGTCGCACATCGGCAAGATTTTCCCTTTCCGGACGGGATGCGGCCGCTTCATAAAGATAAACAGGAATATCCAGTTCATCAGCCAGTCGTCTGCCCAGCATTTTTGCCATACCAATACACTCTTCTATACCAACTCCCGTAATGGGGATAAATGGTATAACGTCTGTTGCTCCCATGCGCGGGTGTTCGCCGCTGTGCCGCCTCATATCAATCCTCTCAGCCGCTTTTTTCGCTCCCCTGAAAGCAGCTTCCAGGACCGCTTCCGGATTACCGATAAAAGTGACCACCGAACGATTGTGGCTTTGGTCATAAGAATAATCAAGCACTCTGGCTCTTTCTGTGTCCCCAATAGCCCTAACAATCTCTTCAATCACTTCCACACGGCGCCCTTCACTGAAGTTGGGGACGCACTGGACAATTTTATTGATCATTTTTACCTCCCATACTGCTTTTCTATTTCGGAACATCTCACCCGCGAGATTGCCTCCAGGACAATCCCCCAGAAAACCATAATTTGAAACGCTTATTATTAATCAGCCCATTTTTACACCCTTTTAATTATACCGGTAATTAGAACAGGAAGAAAGGGACCGCGATCACTCACGTAAAATCTATTTAATTCCCAGAGTAAGTTCTACAGTGGACGACGGTGTAGCATTTAGCCTGGGAAGTATTTTTGGTAGAATTAAGTCAAGGAGGATCGGCTTACTCACAACGAAATCTTACCGAGGTGATGTAAAATGACTATGTCATTAAAAAGTAAGATCCTTATATGAGTAAGCCGTTAATCTTCGGTAAGATTTTTATATGAGTTGACACGGGGATTTACCAGACACAGCCTAATGTGGTAAAATTGTTGGGTTGATTGATCAGAACGAGGAGATGATTGCTTTGCAGATCGGATTGGTCGGTATGCCCGGCTCCGGTAAAACCACCCTTTTTAACTTGCTAACGGGCAATGAGAAACCGACCGGCCCGGGAGGGGCGGACGAAGTTTACACAGGTAGCGCAGTTGTCCCCGACCAGCGAATCGATTATCTTGCACAGCTTTACCGGCCGCGCAAAACCACCTGCGCCCGCATCGAATTCAAAGATATCCCGGGGGCTAAAATGGAACACAGCCGCGCTCGCGCTTCCCGCCTGCTCGATGAAGTTCGCAGCGCCACTGCCCTGGTCCAAGTAGTCAGGGCTTTCGGGAAAACCACTGCTATGCCCGATGGACCGGACCCCTTCAGTGACCTGATTAATTACGGATCCGAACTCCTACTGGCGGACATGGATACCCTGGAAAAGAAACTGGCCCGCTTCGAAGACAACGCCTGTAAAAAAGGCGATACATCCGATCAGATTGCTTTGTACAGAAAAATCCTCTTCGCCCTGGAGAATGAACAACCCTTTGGCAGCATCAGTTTATCCCCCGCAGAAGAAGATTTGCTCAATGACCAGGTGTTTTTAACGGGAAAACCTCTTTACGCAGTGGTCAACATCGATGAGGCTCAACTTCAAAGCGGCATTTATCCCCGGAAAGAAAAAGTGGAGTCCTGGGCAGCAGGTAAAAATCTCCCCCTGATCACCGTCTGCGCCCAGGTTGAAATGGAAATCAGCCGCCTCGAGCCGCAAGAACAAATCGAATTTATGAAAGATTATGACCTGACCGAATCCGGCCTGGGGCGCCTGGCTCGCATGGTCTATGACAGTCTTGATCTCATATCTTTCTTTACAGTCGGTGAAGATGAGGTCAGGGCCTGGACAGTTCGGAAAGGGGCCACCGCTCCCCAGGCGGCGTCAAAAATTCATTCTGACATTAGCCGGGGTTTCATTCGGGCTGAAGTGTTTCACTATGACGATTTATACCGTCTCGGCTCCGGGCAAAAAGTCAAAGAGGCAGGGCAATTTCGCCTGGAGGGTAAAGACTATATCGTTCAGGACGGCGATATCATCAGTTTCCGGTTCAATATTTAACAGTAGAAAAAACTCACGAACGATCCTCTTATATTAAAAAAATGTGTCAAATTCTCCGTCCCCCTGGCACACACAATATCAGGAATATAAATAAAAACCACGACCTGTCTTACGGCCAAGCCAACTGGCATCTACATATTTCCGCAGCAGCGGACAAGGACGGTACCTGGAATCTCTAAAACCTTCATAAAGTACTTCCATAATTGCCAGGCAGGTATCCAGACCGATCAGATCGGCCAGTTCCAGCGGTCCCATAGGATGGTTCATTCCCAGCTTCATCACTGTATCGATCCCTTCCGCCGTGCTTACACCCTCCATCAGGCAAAAAGCCGCTTCATTAATCATGGGCATAAGAATACGGTTGGAGACAAACCCGGGGAAATCGTTCACTTCAACCGGCACCTTACCGAGCTTTTCGGTTACTTCTTTTACAATATTGAATGTTTGATCATCGGTTGCCACTCCCCTGATGATCTCCACCAGTTTCATTACCGGCACGGGATTCATGAAATGCATGCCAATGACTTTCTGCGGGCGGCCGGTGGCAGCTGCAATCCGGGTAATGGGCACCGATGAAGTATTGCTGGCCAGAATGGTGAAAGGAGGGCAAATTTTATCAAGCGCGGCAAAGACTTTCTTTTTCACAGCCTCATTTTCTACGACTGCTTCAACGACCATTTCAACCTCAGCAGCTGCATCGAGCCCGGGCACCGCTTTTATCCTGCCAATAATTGCTTCCCTTTCAGTTTCTTTGAGTCTTCCTTTTTCCACGCTGCGCCGCAGATTCCCGTCAATTCCCGCGACAGCCCGATTCAGGCACTCCTGGTCAATATCCCCAAGCAGCACGGAAAACCCTCCGGTCGCACAAACCTGGGCAATTCCACTTCCCATCTGGCCCGCTCCCAAAACCATAATTTTCTGAAAAACCATTTCTCCTTCACCCCCAGGCAGTAATAATTCTTCTACAATCCGACATGCTGAATTACAATGTGTCAATGGTAATCCGCCCGTCGCCACGGGTTATTTTTTTGCTGTCTACATTACGAAAGTAGCGTCCCGCCAACCGATCCTGGATCTGCCGTACAGTGCGCCGGTCGGCACGGCGGATTGCTTCACGTACAGCCACACTTTTTCGAGAGAATAAACCATCTCCGGACCAGTAGCGGCAGAAAAGCGGATATTCCACAGCGGCACTGGCGTTAATCTTCCGGGAGCCGACTGTAACTTTAAACCCTGCCGCCAGCATATCCGTGGAATGGGAATCGCCGTAACAGCAAAGATTGTAAAAAAGACGCAGTTTTCCCGGCACTGCTATCCGCCGAATTTCATGTGATAAAGTCATAGAATCCAACCAGCGGTCAAAAAACCGCACTTTCTTATTCCTGCCGTGGAGCTGCAGGAAAAGATCGACCGCCTCAATACCGGGATTGCCGGTCAAGCAGAGCAGCCGATGGAAGAAAAGATCCGCCCCTGCCTCCCTGTCCTTGAGTACACTGAATGAGCCGTATTGTGAAGAAAGGAAATGCGCGGCAACTCCAATTCCAGCTTTTTCAATAAAGCGGTACAGGTAAAGCAGTCTCCTGTCCCCATGTTCGGCAAGACAGTTGACAACCAGCAGAGCCCTTTTCTCTTTAACAATAATTTTCTGCATATCACTATTTATTATACACCCGCTTTGCCTTTTCTTTTTCCTCTTAAGTCCATAAATATTCTTCACCAGACTGAATCAGATCTTCAATCACCTGCATCAAATTTCTCAATATTTTATTCCTTCAACCTGAAAATACTTTATTAATTCTTCTTAATTCCTTCACATGGATTCAAATGCTTCTGTGACACTGACACCCTGCTTTCCACAAAGGACATATTATCATGATAATTAACGAGGTACCATTACCACATAACAACCACACAAGACGACACCCGGGGATGGAACTGAAGGACCTGATGGGATATAATACACATGTGATAATGACGGGGAAAGGAGTGCCAGGCTATGTTGGACTCGAGACTTTTTAAAACAGGGATCGGCATTCTGCTGCTATTCCTAATTATCTATATTGGCAGCCAGATAACCTTCATCTTTTATCCTTTCGTCGTCGCTTTTGAAGCACTCTTCATATCTTTCCTTGTCGCAGGTATTCTTTATTATTTTACCTATCCCTTTGTCGACTGGCTGCACAATCACAAAATTCCCCGTCCAATGGCTATCATTACAGTCTTTCTGATCATTGTCGGTCTGCTTGTGCTGCTTGGAGTAATAATCGGCCCTATTTTGCAGGGCGAGTTTACCAAGCTGACTGTCAGTATTCCGGAAAAAATCAGGGAAGCCCGCCAGCTGATCCAAAGGCTGGAGGAAAATGAACTGATAACCCGCTTTTTTGATCTTGAGTACCTGAACACCCTGAACCTTGAAAATATTGCCGAAAGAACAGCAACCCTTGTCAGCAGTACTTTTTCACAGTTGGCTTCAAGTGTTTCGACTACTCTTGACTTCCTGGCCAATATATTTATGACCGTTATAATCATTCCTTTCCTGCTCTACTACATGCTGAAAGAAAAAGGGCAAGGCCTGATCACCGGCGCTGTCGAGTACCTGGCCCCTTTGGATTACGTGGACGACGTTAAAAACGCCCTTGCTGAAATGAATAAAAGCTTGAGCACTTACGTGCAGGGGTTGGGTATTGTCTGCCTCTGTGTCGGTATCCTCTCTTATATCAGTTTTTTGATTATCGACCTGGATTATGCCCTGCTCCTATCAATCTTTATTATGATCTTCAACATTGTCCCCTGGCTGGGCCCTTTTATCGGGGCCATTCCGGCTGTTATCGTAGGCCTGCTTGATTCGCCGCTGATGATACTCAAAGTTCTGATTATCATTGTTATTGTTCAGCAGATTGAAAGCCTCCTTGTCTCTCCCCAGGTTATGGGCCGGAAACTGTCCTTGAGTCCCCTGGCCATAATCTTGATTGTGCTTGTGGCCGGTCGCCTTGGCGGATTGCTGGGGATCATACTGGCCATTCCCATATTTACCATCCTCAAGATCATTTCCACCCACATATATGAACATTACAAAAAGAAAAGAAACAGCATAAAATCCAGCTAACAAAACCGGCAAACTTTTTAGCTGTTCTCCGGCTGGCTATTACCCACCGATTTATTTGCGTGCTGCTTGCTGGCAAATCATTTTTGCGTTAAAATAGGGAAGTTCTTATTTACGCAATTTGAACCATATATCGAAAATTAAATTAAAGGAAGGCACAGGGAAAAGAAGGGAATGAGTCCTAATATGACCTCAAAAACGACAAGCCTCCTGCCGCGCCTGCGTCTGGCCGCCTCCGGAAAGAACAGCATTACCTTCGTTGGATCGGCAGCTGGAACTGATGAGCCGCAGGTTGTTCTCTGGCGTACTATGCATGAAGAAGCTCTCGCCGGAGCAGCCTCACTACAGGCTCGCGGTGTAAAATCGGGTGATCACGTCGCCCTGCTGGGCCTGACCAGCCGTTCACTTGTAACTGCCATCCAGGCAGTGTGGCTCGCCGGAGCCTGCGTTATTGTTTTACCTATACCGATGCGCATGAATTCTATCAGCGAATTTATCTCACAAACCAGGGCCCATCTTCACAGCGGAAATGCAAAGATGTTGTTACTTTCTTCTGATCTTGCCGCCCTTTATGAACCGCAGGAGGGTGATCCTGCTGTTGTACTGCTGGATGAACTAATGCCCGGTCCGGATAAACTGTCGAGTGTTTCCTATCAGCCGATTGATGACGACCCGGACCGCCTGGCTATCCTTCAGTTTACATCGGGTTCAACATCCGCTCCGAAAGGGGTAATGCTTCCCCACCGTGCAGTCTGCGCTAACATTGATGCCATGGACGAACTGATTAAACTGGACCTTGAAGATGATGTTTTAGTATCCTGGCTTCCTCTTTATCATGATATGGGCCTGATCGGGATACTGACAACGAGCATGATCAAGGGCTGTTCACTGGTTCTTACTGCACCCCAGGATTTTCTCAATAAACCAGCCGACTGGATGCGCTGGATGAGCAATTACCGGGGCACAATAACCGCCGGGCCAAACTTTTCATATATTTTGGCCACGCGCGCCCTTCGCCGGATGAGCAACAGCAGAGAAATTCTTGACCTGAGCAGAATACGCATGGCTTTAAACGGTGCCGAGCCAATCGATCCCGATTCGGTTGAGAAATTTGTCGAAGCGGCTGCCCGGCACGGCTTCCGCCCGGGAGCCGAATTCTGCGCCTTTGGAATGGCGGAAGTAACTATTGCCGGAACTTTCCCTCCGCTGATGAGGAGGATGGTCTGTGACAGTGTTGACCGCGTCGCCCTGGAAAATGAAAGCAGAGCCAGGCCCGCCGACCCGGCCCTGCCTTCTACCCGCCGCCTTCCCCTTCTTGGTTCTCCCGTGCCCGGCTTGCAGATGCGAATTATCGATCCGGAAACCGGCCTCCCCCTGCCTCCACGGAAGGTTGGAGAACTTCAGGTCAGGGGCGCTTCGGTAACTACAGGTTATTACAACCGGCCCGATCTGACAAAAAAACTATTCGACGATGGCTGGCTGCATACCGGCGATCTCGGCTACTTTGTCACCGCTCCCGACGGCCAAACTGAAGAACTGGTTATCTGCGGGCGCCTCAAAGACGTAATTATTATCGCCGGGCGTAATATTTATCCCGAAGATATTGAACGGGCAGCCGGAACCGTGGAAGGTGTGCGAAAGGGTAATGTCATTGCCTTCAGCATCGACAGCGGCCGGGGCAAGGAATCGGTTATCATTGTTGCTGAAGTAAAGGAAGGTTCTCATGCCGAAATACGCAAAAATATTCGCTATCGGGCCCTCGGTGTATGCGGAATCAAAGCGAAGGAGATAGTCCTGGTCAGACCGGGAACCCTGCCTAAAACCAGTTCGGGCAAACTGCAGCGCAGCCTCTGCCGAAAACAGTACCTTGATAATAAGCTGACTCCTGCTGAAGAGTAGACAACCAGTGAAGGATAAATCAGTCCTACCGGGTCTGGAAAATGGTTACACAATATTGTAGTGGGAGGTTAATCATGACAGAATTAAAGCCTGAGGCAATAATCGAAATGGAAAACGGTGCTCTAATAAAGCTGGAACTTGATCCTGATTCTGCTCCAAATACTGTGAAAAATTTTATCACTCTTGCCGGGAAGGGATTTTACAGCGGGCTTATCTTCCACCGGGTTATCCCCGGATTCATGATTCAGGGTGGCTGCCCGGAAGGCAACGGAACCGGCGGCCCCGGTTATAAAATCAGGGGAGAATTTACTGCAAACGGGTATCACAACAACCTGAAACATGAACGTGGAGTTATATCAATGGCCCGCGCACAAAATTATGATTCGGGCGGTTCCCAATTTTTTATTACCGTGGCAAATGCTCCACACCTTGATGGCCAATACGCTGCTTTTGGCCGGGTGACGGATGGAATTAATGAAGTGGACAGGATTGTCGCAGAGCCGACCGGTTCCGGTGACAGGCCACTCAAGGAGCAAAAAATCCGGCAGATCAGGGTGGAAAACCTCGGTGTTAGCTGGGATCCACCGGAAAAGATTTAATGTACTGATCTTCCTGCAGCTAAAAACCTTTCAAGTCAGCCGGCAGGCCTGATCCTGCGGCGGAGTGCTTCGATATGAGCAAGGGTGGTACCGCAACAACCGCCGACTATGGTCGCTCCCGCAGCAATACAGGCCACCATCCCTTCAGCGAATTCTTCAGGCTGCATGTCGAAGACGGTTTTGCCGTCTGCCAGCTTCGGCTTCCCCGCATTAGGCTGGACTATAACCGGTAGAGCAGTGCTTTTTTTATAAAGGGCTACTATTTCCGCCATACCCAGCGGATCGAGATCACCACAGTTGGCTCCTACAGCATCAGCACCGTATTTTTCAGCGGCTTCGGCAGCCTCCTTGACAGTAACACCCATGATTGTCCGCCCGCCCTTGCCGGTTGATGTATATGCAAGAGATAGAATAACCGGCAAATTACTTTTTTCACGGCATGCTTTCAGGGCACAAACTGCTTCACGCAGATCACTGACCGTTTCGATGATCAGACCGTCGACGCCCTCTTCAGCAAGGATAGACGACTGCTCGGCGTAGCATTGATAAAACTGATCTTCCGTAAAAGTACCATACGGCTCAAGAAGTTCTCCAGTCGGCCCGAGATCGCCAAAGACCGGCAGTTTGCCGCCCGCAGCTTCAACAGCCAGGCGCACCGCTGCGCTGTTTGCTTCTCTCACGGAGACAGCAGCCTTTCGCTTTCCCATGCTGATGTGGTTCAGGATAAAGGTATTGGTAATGAGCATATCCACCCCGGCTCGGACATAATCCTGATGAACCGCTAACACTGTTTGCGGGTTTCGCAAGTTACTTTCCACCCCTGTATCACCGCCCCGGGCAGCTACTTCTGTTCCCATAGCCCCATCAAAAAGCAAAATCCTTTTTTCTCCAAACAGCCTTGTGAAATCCATCTCGGTCAACCTTTCTCCGCTATACGGCTTGATGATTCCGGTTTGCTCTGATAATTTCTGCTGTTATATTAGTTTCCGGCAGGAGGTGAAAAATCTCCTGCTTTTCTTCTTTTTTTGCATTCGATCTTCTTTTTTCAATACATTTTTACGACAGCCGGGCCAGGCAATGTTGACCCTGTTGCACAACAAAATGACTGATCGACCGGGCTCAAATCATTTTTCTATACGGCAAAGACAATCATAGAAAGCGGCCTGACAGCCCATATCCGTGGTTCGGGCGGGAGTAAGTTTGTTCACTGCGGCCCCGCTTTCATGCCACCAGCCTTCATAAACCACTACTGCATCGGGGGGCACCCGATCGCTGACTGTTGCTGCCGCCTGCAGACAGCCCCTTTTTGACCGAACGGTTATTTTTTCTCCGCCTTTGAGGCCTTCCTGTTCTGCCGTCCGGGGGTGAAGATAAGCTTTCGGGATGGCAACTCCATCAGGCAGGCGGTGCGAGGAATGAATCGAATCGCGGGGGTGAGGGGTAACAAACCAGTAACGGAAGCCTTCTCTGCGTAGTTTATCGTCACCGAGCTCAAGAGGTCCGCGGTAAACGGGCAGGCCGCCGGTACCGTCTTCTTCCGCTGCCGGGGAATAGAAATTGTACCTGCCATCTGCAGTTTCAAAGATCCGGTCAGCCCAGGGAATATTATTTCCGCCCGGCAGCAGGTACGGGCTGTTTTCTTTGATCTCTTCCAGGGTCACTCCCGTTTTATTCGTCAGAGGCTCTATAGCCCGGGCCAGAAGGCGATCCGGTTCGGGAGCAGGATAACCCTTTTTGCCGAGCATGGTAATCAGTTCATGGAGATAATCATATTCGGGCCGGCACTCTGCCGGCGGATTTATGCACCTGTCACTGTATACCAGGTACTGGTGGCTCATTGAATTATAAAAGAGATCCTCTGTTTCAAGAAAGGCTGTAGCAGGCAAAACCAGGTCCGAAGCATTTGCCGTATCGGTCATGAAATGTTCAGCAGTAACCACGAAAGGCACCCGTTTAAAAGCACGCCGCAGCCCGTCACTGTCACCAATCTGAGTTAAGGGATTGGCCCGGCTGATGTAGAGAAAATCAACCGGCGGATCGGAAAGTTCAGAGATTGCTTTCGCCAGCCCCGGCTTGGGGTAGTGGCGGCGGATCGGCTGGAGCTCTTCACCGTTTAAAAAAGAATCATCAACGAGCCGGGATATTTGAAAGTTGGCATAAGAAGCGCCGCCCCCCCGAACCCCTATATTTCCCGTCAGGGCAGCCAGGGCATCGACAGCCCGGACCGTGTTACCCCCGTTGCTGTGCCGCTGGAGGCCTATGCCAATTAGTAGAGCCGCCGGTTTGGCAGTAGCATAATCGACTGCCAGTTGTTCAATCACCTTCGGGGCAAGACCGGTCAGGGAAGCCGTTCTATTAAGGGAAAATGCTGCAGCCAGTGTCCTGAATCGTTCAAAACCGCTGCTGGCTGTAGCAATAAAATCACGGTCAAGGAGTCCTTCTTCAATGATCATGGCGGCCATCCCCAGGGCCAGTGCCCCGTCACTGCCTGGCTTGACCCTGATATATTCATCGGCAAGAGCTGCCGTAGCCGTGCGTAGAGGATCGATTAAAATGACCCGGGCTCCCTTTTTTTGAGCCTGCCGGATGAATGGCAGCAGGTGCGGTTGAGTATGGGCAGGGTTGCGCCCCCAGATGATAATCAGCCGGGCATTGGCCAGGTCTTCGTGGGGATGGGAGTAAACCGCCCCGAAATCATAGCCCTGGGCGGCCAGGCCGGCCGCCCAGCAAAGGCTGCCCCGGTGCTCGGTGCAACCGCCGAGTGCGCTGAAAAATCGTGACTCTAAATTCTTCAACAATCCTCCGTATCCGCCGTCGTGATAATGCAGCAGCGAAAGCGGCCCGAACCGGGCCAGGGCCTCTGACAGGTGGCAAGCCATTGCCTGCAGAGCTTCATTCCAACCAACCCTCTTAAAAGAACCATTTTTTTTCAGCAGGGGATAACGGAGCCTGTCGGGATGATTAAGGCGGGCAAGATTTTGCCTCCCTTTTCGGCAGAGAAATTTTCCGGTTATTTTTTGCTCCGGGTCCGGCGAAACGGAAAAAAGACGCCCCTTTTCAACTTCTACAAGCATGGCACACTGATCCCAGCAGTCGAGAGGGCATGTTGTTTTAATTGTCTTAATCAGCAATCACCTGCTTCAATTCTTGTAGTATTGTTTATTAATCAGAAAGCGGTTTTATCCTGCATTTCATCACGCCTCGCTTAAAAAATTCATCAGCAGTATTGAATACCAAATTTATGTCAATCCCTCCGTCCCCCTGGTACATGCTCATTTTTACCATTTTGCATGATGCTCTTCAGTCCAGCCTATCATATCAGTGAAGGAATAAACCACTCCTTCTTCGTCTGTTACCGTTCCCGAAAATCGCCCGATTATCTGGTGCACTTCCGATTTTAACAGAACAAGATCGGTTTTGGCCACCCTCTCATAAAAAGGGATCATGGTAACATCAACCGTGTCGGTAACAGCAGTTCGGAAGTGCCACGGGTTCATAAGCGCTGCCGGGTTGTATTCAAAAATGAGGTCTTCACTTATTTTCGTCAGCACGCCGTCGATGCAAATTCCGTTTTCATTCATACCGGTACCGTCTGTCCAACCAGCCCCAAAATTTAGCCCTATAAGGGACCCCCGACTGCTGCCTGAAGCGGAAGCCCAGTTCCAGAAGCTGGAATAAGGCCAAATACCGCGGCCGAAATCGAGACAGGCATAGCCTCCAACGGAATCGTATTCTTTTTCACCGAGCTCTATTATACCCTCAACGGGCAGGGTATTCTGCTTTGAAGTAAACTGAAAGCGGCGGGGGCTCCAGGGGATAACCACGTTTAAAGTTTCGTGATTCGGCGGTATCTTAACTGTTAAATCAGCTTTCAGGGTTTGGCCGTCGAAATCAGGGCACTTCAGCTTTATAAAAGTATATGAATCTCTCTTAACAAAGCTCATCTCCAGTCGTTTGTCGATAAAATTGATATCATCTTCCACCCGGTTGCCAAGAACGCAGCCTCGGCCAAAAGGCCTGGCAACCGTCAGTTCGTGAAAATAGTTGGTTTCAAAATCGAGGAAATAAACAAAGGCCAGGCCGAGGTAATCGGTATTGGAAAGAGTGGCGGAAAAAAGAAACTTTTCCGTGGTTATGCACCAGTAGTTCCAGCGCTTTTTTCGCAGGAAAGCACCATTAAGGTTGCAGTTATGCAACGGACGGCGGGACCAGCACACCGCGGCGGGGTTCAGCTTCCCATCAGGCAAACACAGGTTAACCGGCACTGCCAGTTCCGGTTCATTATAACTCCCTCGTTTATACATAATTCTCCCTCCCTTCAGGCTGATTCACTTTTTTAATTCACCGGCGGTTGCGGAAACCCTCTTCTCCTGTAGAAGGAGACTATCACCCTGCAGCGAATTCTTAAGAAGTACAGCGGAAGTGATGGAGATGATTGCCGCTTTGCCATCTCTGCCGCCCGGTGCCTTAACCACTCATATTTAGCCGGGTTTACTGCAAGCCTATTTCATGCAGGCATCACAAACTGCTTATAATAGTTGAGGTATAAGGAAGGAGCCCATCATGATTAAACTGGTCAAGAGTATTGCCATCCTGGTGATCATCTTCCTGGCCATTCTCTTCATTATCTTTGTCATTAACCAGACCGGCCAGGCGGTCAGGTTGGCCGGTGAGGTTCATCCCCTTCTAAGCAGGATAACTCTCTTCGCCCTCCTGGCGCTCTATGCTGCAGTAATTATAATACCTCTCGCCGCGTTCTTCAGCAGACCAACGGCTTTAATCCCCCCTCAGGATAACAGCGGTGAAGCACAGGTAAAATACCTGCAGCGGCTCGCCAAAAGGCTCAAACGAAACCCCGCCCTGGAAAATATTACAGTAGATCCCGCCGAACCGGCCTCGATAAAAGAAGCCCTGGCAACACTGGACCAAATAGCAGAAACCAGGGTCAAAGATGCCGCTTCCAATATTTTTATATTAACAGCCATTTCCCAGTATGGCGCCCTTGACGCAATAATCGTTTTACTGACCCAGCTGCGCATGATCTGGCAGGTCGCAGTTGTCTATAACCAGCGGCCGAACTTGCAGGAATTGTCCTACCTGTACAGCAATGTTTTTGCCACTGCCTTCCTGGCTACAAGGATCGAAAACCTGGAGCTCCTGGAAGATCAGCTGGAACCGGTTATCGCTTCGATCATGGGCAGCTCCCTCTCTTCACTAACCCCCGCATTCAATAACGTAGCCAACATCATCACCAATTCGGTAATCCAGGGGTCGGCAAATGCTTTCCTCACTCTGCGGGTCGGAGTAATTACCCTGGAATACTGCTCATCCCTCGTAAAACCGGAAAAAAACACCCTGCGTCGTATCGCCGCAGCCCGGGCCGCCACTCTTCTGGCCAAAGTCCTGAGCGAATCAACTTACAAGGTTACCAGGGCTATCCTGCGGGCAACAGCCAAAACAGGTAAAAGGCCTTTTATCTTCGGACAAAACCTGATCAACAAAACCACTCGCAGAACACGCGAGGCAGGAAGATTGACCCTGCAAAAAAGCGAAGAACTGGCCAGGGATATCAGCGAAGCAGTTAAACGGAGCAGCCACAGGCTGAAAAACACTTTCAAAAAGCCGGAAACGGAAGAAGATAAATAAACGGGAGAAAAAAATGGGAAAAGATCCGGTAATCGATGCCCACTGCGACACCGCAGGTTTAATGGCCCGGGAAAATACTGAATATAATTTTACAAGCCGCAACCGGAACGGACATATTGACCTGCCCCGGCTCAGGGAAAGTGGGGTTACGCTGCAGTTCTTTGCCCTCTACATCGAAGACGAGCATAAACCGGTGGGTTCACTGCGACGCTGTCTCCAGCTCCTGGAGTACTATTACCGGACTATGGAAAGTTGCCATGACAGCATATTTACTATCTACAACAAAGCTGACCTGGATTACTTTATAAAAAGTGATAAGTTGGCCGCCCTGCTCAGTATAGAAGGCGGTGAAGCGCTGGAAAACAGCATCGAAGTGCTGCACATCCTCTTCCGACTTGGCATTCGAGCCCTCGGTCTGACTTGGAACCAGCAAAATCAGCTGGCCACAGGGGTTGGCAAAGGCAGCAGCGGTGAGGGGCTTACCTCCTTCGGCCGGACAGTTGTTCGGGAAATGAATACACTGGGGATGATCGTCGATCTGGCTCATATCAATGAAAAAGGTTTTCATGAAGCAATCGCAACAAGCAGCGAGCCGGTGATCGTCTCCCATGCCAACGCCCGCAGCCTCTGTGACCATCCCCGCAACCTGACAGATGATCAGCTGAAAGAACTGGCCAGATGCAGCGGCGTAATTGGCCTATCTTTTTACCCTGCATTCATCTCCACGAGTGAGGCAACAATGGAAAATTTGCTCGATCACTTCGTTCACATTGCTGAACTCATAGGCACTGACCACCTTGGCTTTGGCTCCGACTTTGACGGGATCAACAAAGTAGTACCAGGGCTCGAAGACGTTACCGGCCTGCCTCGTCTGATCGAAGGACTGCAAAAGCGCGGGTTCAGCAGAGAGGAAATAAAAAAAATATCGGGCATAAACTTCCTGCGTATCCTGAAGAAAGTTTTGCCCCCCCGGAAAAAAGAAAATTGTTCCACCAGATAGGTACCGGGCAGAAAAATAGATCGTCACCTGCTTCTGCCCGGTACCTGAAAGTAAAATAATCTCAGGCGGCCCTCATCCGCCTCCCATCAGCGGCATGATTGAGACCCGGTCCCCATCCTCCAGGAGCGAATCCAATCCTTCAACAAAAATATAATCCCTGCCATTGATCAAGAGACGAATATCTTTTCTTACAACATCAGACTCTTGACTGTCTTCCAAGAAAATTCTGCGGCGAAATTTTTCGCCCGAATCTGCAATTAGCTTCTGTAGCAGATCGGCCAGGGTGGAACCCGCAGGCATTCTAATTTCCTGATCTGCCCCTCCTGCCACCAGGTCACAAATACTGGCCACAGCTTTTACCTTTACTTTAACCAATGACACCACTCCTGTTCTATTTGGCACCTACTCTTCATCCTCA
>JAGYMW010000020.1 GCA_018400435.1 Bacillota bacterium
ACGGTCTATTCAAGCAGGCCGGTGTGCTGCGGGTGGACAGCCTGGAAGACCTCTACTACCAGGGCTGGGTCCTTGCCACCCAGCCGCCGCTTCACGGAAGGCGCATCGGGGTGCTCACCAATTCGGGCGGGCCGAGCACTGCCATTGCCCACACCTGCAGCAGGGGAGGCCTCGAGGTGCCCCTTTTTTCAGAGAAACTGCAGGAAGAAATAAAGAAGCACCTTCCCCCGCAGGGCTCTGCCACTAATCCGGTTGATCTTACTTTTCACCTGGATGCCAACCTCCTCGGAAAGATCCTGCCCGAGCTGATTGCCGGAAGTGGCGAGGTGGACGGCATAATCGCCCACGGGATCATGAGCAGCGGATTTATGAAAGCCCTTTTCCCGCATGCCCGTGAAATTTTCGGCTTTACAGACGAAGAAGAATTTATCAGCCAGTTCAGCAGCGTTGTGCCCGGACTAACCGGGATGCCGCAGTGTGGCGGCCTTCCCCTGGTCCTGTCATCATTTTTCGGGCGGGAAGACAGCTCTACCGCCCTTTTCCAGGACCACAACATTCCCGTATTCGACGGACCCGAAAAAGCGGCTCGCGGAATGCTGGCCCTCCATCGCTACAGCGTGGTCCGCAGCCGGCCGCCGTACCGGGAACCGCAACTGCCCCCTTATGCTGATTCGGCAAAACGGATCATTAAAAAAGCGCTGCAGCCTTCCATGGCCAAGAGCAGAGAGGAAAAAATCGGGAAGGATGACAGCCGCAGAATAACTGTCGACGAGTACAGCTCCAAGCAGATCCTGGCTGCTTACGGCGTGCCCGTGAGCAGAGAGGACCCGGCTGGCTCGGAAGACGAAGCGGCAGCTGTTGCCACGGAAATAGGCTACCCAATTGTTATGAAAGGCCTTTCCCCGGCTATAGCCCATAAAACGGGACGGGGCCTGATTAAACTTAACCTGCAAAGCGAGGAGGACGTACGCCTTGCCTTCCGCTCAATCAGGGAAGCGGCGGGAGAGGAAATTGATCTCCTGGTGTCGAAAATGGTGGCGGGTGAGCGGGAAGTGATGGCCGGCATCTTCCGGAAGGCTAATTTTGGCCCCGCCGTCCTCTTTGGGGCGGGAGGCATCTTTGCCGAAGCCCTGGCCGATCGGACCTTCCGTCTGGCCCCCCTGAGTGACGCCGAAGCTGAGGCTATGCTTGATGATATCCACTCATCAGCCCTGCTCGGCGAACAGCGCGGATTTCCTGCTGCAGACCGGCAGGCCCTGAGCAGCATTCTGCAGGCGCTTGGCAACATCGCCCTGCTGCATCCTGAAATCGCTGAAATAGATTTGAATCCCATTATTATAGCCAACGGCAAACCTGTCGTTGCCGACGCCCTGGTAGTTCTAAATATTGGTGACCAACATTGAATAAAAAAATATTTGGATAAGTCTTGTTCGACCGGTTGAAGAGAAAATTCCGGGAGGCGATAAATAAATGGCAGTCATAGATGTACGGGCATTCGGTAAACTGTATTTTCTTTTCAGGGAGCGGGAGTGGGACAACCCTCTTCATTATGAAATAAAGGGGCCTCTTTCAGCCGATGAACTGCGTGAAAAACTCGAAATTCCCGCCGAAGATGTAGAAGCCGTTTTTATCAACCGGGTGATAAAGCCCCTGTCGACAACACTGGGTGACGGGGACCGGGTTGCTTTCGTCCCGCCGGGAGTGCCTTCCATCCACCGCTTCAACCTGGGGTTTTATGATGTTAAAGAAAAGGGAGAACAGGAACAGGCAAAGTGATGATCACGGTGCGGAAAAGATTTGGCAAAAAAATAAGCAGATCATCGAGCGAAGGGCGAAAGCAGCGGGTAAATAAAATGATCCAGGATTCAAACCGTAAAAGGTGAGAAAAAAAACAGTGGATCCGGAATACCGAAAATACTGAGGAGAAGAACAGCATGTGCGGACGTTTTGCCCTGGTTACCGAGAAACATATCCTTGAAATGCTCTATGATATGGAACTGAGGGCCGATTTTGACCTGCAGCCCCGCTACAATATTGCTCCCTCGCAGGATGTGCCAGGCCTGCGCCTGGCGCCGAAAGGTAGCGGGAAGGAGCTGGTTGAACTAAAGTGGGGTCTGGTGCCCTTTTGGGCCGATGACGAATCAATCGGGAACCGGATGATCAATGCCCGGGCTGAAACGGCTGCTGAAAAGCCGGTTTTCCGGGACGCTTTTAAAAAAAGAAGGCTGCTCGTACCTGTCACCGGTTTCTATGAATGGAAAAAAGAGGGGAATAGCAAGCGGCCTTATTATATTTATCGCCGCGACAACCGCCCTTTTTCCCTGGCCGGTTTGTGGGAACGGTGGAAAAGGGGCTCAAAATCACTGGAAACATTTACTATTTTGACTACAGAGCCCAACGAGCTGGTTGCCACCCTGCACAACCGCATGCCGGTGATTATTCATTCAGCTGATTACCAGCGCTGGCTTGATCCGGCCACTATCACAGAAGATCTTCTTTCGCTTTTGACCCCTTACTCCGCGGATGAATTTGCTGCTCGCCCCGTATCGCGCCTGGTCAACAATCCGGCCAATGATTTTCCGGAGCTGCTTGAAAAGATATCCTCAAAAGATTAACTAAAGGGGCATTTGTTTTTTAGACGGTCATGAATTATACTGAAATTGTGGGATTGTTAATTGCCCGCTGAAGAATAATAAGGTAAAGTAATGCGGTGGAGCCGGAAATCAGGCCTGCCGGCGCTCTTTCCCGGCCGTATTAAAGCGGATGATCAACCGGAAGGGCAGTGACGGCAAGCCTCTTATATCAGGGTTCCTCTGTGAAGAGAGCAAGCAACTAAATAACAGGTGAAGGAGGGTTTTGCGTTGGATAAATATTTTACCCGCATGGGCGACGGCTCAGGCGTTTATATGAGCGCGGAGGAAATCAAAGAAGATATCCTCCAGGGCGTTAAAGATGCCGCCGACCGCGGGAAGATACCCGAACTGACTGCGGAAGAAATGGATTACATTTTCGAAATTGTCACCATGCCCGGCAACATCGTCGGGGTCGAGCGTGGCCGTGAAGTGGTTAACACCTCCGATTCCGGCAGCTGCAAAATGACCTATCATGCCAACATCGCCATGGAGCGTTCCACATCGGTGCTGGTCAGCGAAAAGGTCCTGGGGGCTGATTCGGTTGATATTGGCAACATGGATTACAGCTACAAGGCGGTCAAGCAGATCGTGCACAACGAAACGCCGGTTATGGAACTGGCCCAGCTCAATACGGTGATGCCGGTTCTCTACGGATCCATGCCCAACCTTGGTCTTTATACCAAACCGGACGGTCCGGTGGACAACTGGTCGGAACTGCTGCCCATGGCCAAGATCGACGAGGCAAGGGCCGCCCAGGAAGAGGCGGTGGAACATGCCGTCCGCGACATGGTCTTCGTAGCCGGGGAAATGTATGCTGCCGGAGCTGACGGGATCAACCTTGATACCTGCGGCGCCTCAGGCGATGCTGACTACCTGGCCAGTTTGCTGGCCACCGAGAAGATCAAAGAGAAATATCCCAATCTGGGAGTGGAGTTCGGTGCAGCCGGCGAATTCGTCCTCGGTATGCACGGCAAGCTGGAATATGAAGGTACGAGGATTGCCGGCCTTTATCCCCACAAGCAGGTCAAGCTGGCCGAAAAGGCGGGCGCCAACATCTTTGGGCCGGTTGTTAATACCAACACCAGCAAGTCTTTTCCCTGGAACCTGGCCCGCACGGTGACCTTCATCAAGGCCTGCAGTGAAGTAGCCGAAATACCTCTTCACATCAACGTGGGCATGGGCGTAGGGGGAGTGCCCATGACCGAGATTCCACCTGTAGATGCTGTCACCAGGGCCGACAAGGCGCTGATTGAAATCGGCAAAGCTGACGGATTGTAGATAGGCGTGGGCGATCCTTTCAGCCTCGAAGTGGCCCATACTCTTTCCTCCTGCATGAGCGGCATACGCACAGCCGGAGATCTGGTTCTGCGGATGCAGCTGGCAAAAAGCATGAGGATTGATGAAGCCAAAAAATATGTCGCCGAAAAACTGGGTGTTGAACCCATCGATTTAAGCGACTCGGACCGCATGTTTGAAATACGGAAAAAATTGAACCTTGGCCGGCCCTTTGATCTCAACCGGGCTCCCAGGGGGATCGAAGCAAAAATCAATATAGCCCGTGTGCTGGGCATTACTATAAACTCGGTTGAGCTTTTCAAAGAAAAAACCGGGTTCTAAAAAACAAGGAGTGTTTTGATTTGAGCCTGGAAACAATTTTAAATGAAGCTAAACAATCAATTCTCGATATTGATCAGGAAAAGGCTACCGCCATTGCCCAGCAGGCCCTCGACGAAGGCCTCGATCCGGTGAAAGTATTGACCGACGGCTACAGCGTGGGCATCCGGGAAATCGGGGAACTTTTCAGCAGGGGAGAAGTTTTCCTGCCGGAAATGATCCTTGCTTCGGAAGCGATGAAGGCAGCGGTCGAGATTCTCAATTCCGCCCTGGAAGACAAGGCGTCCAAAACAGTGGGCAAGATGGTCTTTGCTACCGTGGAAGGGGACGTGCACGACATTGGCAAGGGCATTGCGTTGGCCCTGATCCAGACCCAGGGTGTGGAGGTAATCGATCTGGGCCGGGACGTCCCGGTGGAAAAAATCATTGAGGAAGCTGAAAAGCACGGTGCAAATGTGATCGGCACCAGCGCCCTGCTGACCACGACCATGCCCAACCAGGAGAAGCTCGAGGCAGAGCTTCGCAAGCGCGGCATGCGGGAAAAATATAAAACCATCATTGGCGGTGCACCCTGCACCCAGCGCTGGGCTGACAAGATCGGTGCCGACGCTTACGCCGAAGATGCCGCTGAAGGCGTGACCAAAGTCCTTGAACTGTTAAGCCTGTCCACTTAACTTTTAACTTATTTCGGCAGTGATACGTCTATTTGCTGTTCCGGTAAACTAACAGCCCATTGTTTACGGACAGGTGGGGTTTGGGGCAGGTCGAAAGGTAGATAATCCGCGAACTGTTCAAACAGTTCGCGGGTGACTTCCATGATCGGCAGAGCCAGTTGTGATTCTTCGATCCGGTCAGGGAAGTTGGCATAGATTGGTAAGGCGGCCAGAAGGATCAAAACAAAGCCGCATATTGTCAGGCCAAAGAACAGGCCGATGGCCAGGCCGCCCAGCCTGTCAAGCAACTTCACCGGTTGAAAGCGCGTTATAACTGCTGAAGCATGCCCCAGTGAATGAATAATCACAGCGGTGACAAGGAATATTGCTAAAAAACCGGCTGCGTCAGCGGCAACACGGGGGATGTCAATCCATCCGGCGATCAGGTTTCCCGGAACAGCATAAAATCTTGTAGCCAGGAACAGGCCGGCGATAAGGCCGATGACCGTAAAGGCGGTTTTAATCAAGCCGGCCGTCAGGCCTGAAATAATAAATATTAGGACAAAAAACGCGATTGCCGCATCGAGCCAGTTGAATCCCCAGAGCATTTCTTTAACCACCATTCTGAATCCCGATTAACCCAGTTACCCTGTAAAACGGTTAATCAACGTTATCGAGAAGCCGCGGGTCGGGCATGTATATTTTCATTCTTTAATATTATACTTTACTATTATAACTTTTATTGTCCAATTTTGGTATATTTCAATCTCTGTTAAGCAGGAATATAATCTGCAATGGAGAATTTAATAAAACTAGTGTATTGGACCGGAAAGGGGGAAGGGATCTTTCTAAAGGTTCGGCAAATGTTTGGCCTTAAATGATGAACAATTTAGAGTTAGGAGGTATTGTTTATGGAATATGGCTTTTTATCGATTTTGCCACCGCTCCTGGCTATTGTACTGGCTATTGCAACTCGTCAAGTAATTATTTCCCTTTTTATTGCCGTCTGGCTTGGAGCATCCTTCCTGCATGCCAGTCCGATTACCGGCTTTTTCCGTTCTGTTGATACCTACATGCTGGAAAGCGCCGCCGATCCCTGGTATGCTGCGATCCTGATTTTTACTATGATTATCGCTGGAACCCTTGGTCTGGTGACCAAGGCCGGCGGGGCTCAGGCTATCGCCGACGCCCTGACCAAAAAGGTTAAGACTGCCCGCGGCGGAATGATTGCCGCCTGGCTGATGGGGATGGTCATCTTCTTCGATGACTATTCCAGCTGTATTATTGCCGGCAATACCGCTCGCCCCATTACCGATGCCGTGAAAGTATCCCGTGAAAAGCTGTCGTACATTATTGACAGCACCGCGGCGCCCATTGCCACGGTAGCTCTCATTTCAACCTGGATCGGTTTTGAACTCGGGGTTATAGGGGACGGTTATGCCGCCATCGGCATGGAAAATGTGCCGGTCTACCTGATCTTCCTGCAGAGCATTCCTTACCGTTTCTACAGCATCTTTGCCATTGCCCTGGTGCTGATCCTGGCCATTACCATGAAGGACTACGGGCCCATGTATAACGCCGAAGTGCGGGCTCGCACCACCGGCAAACTGTTGCGCGACGGAGCGGAGCCGCTCTCGGCTACCGACACGGCAGTTCTCCAGCCGGAGGAAGGAACTCCGATGCGCTGGTATAACTTCGTCATTCCCGTCCTGGTGATTATTATTGCCACCTTTGTCGGCCTTTATGTTAATGGAGGCGGGGGAGAAGTTGGTCTGATGGAAGCCTTCGGCAATGCCGACTCCACAGTAGTGCTGCTCTGGTCTTCCAGCCTGGGAGCCCTGGTAACAGTGATCATGGTCCTCGCCCAGAGGATAGTTCCCCTGCAGCAGTCTATCGATACCCTGATCAACGGGGCTAAATCGGTCTTCCCGGCCCTGATCATCCTGGTATTGGCCTGGTCGCTCAGCTATGTTTCCGGAGAACTGGGCGCTGCTGATTACCTGGTCAGTGTCGTAGAAAAAACGGGATTGGGGATCGCGGTCATGCCCCTCTTGATTTTCATTATTTCCTGCTTTATGGCCTTTGCCATGGGCACCTCCTGGGGCACGATGGGTATTGTTATTCCTCTGGCCGTCCCGGTTGCCTTTGCTCTCGGCGGGGAAAGCTTTATTATCCCCACCCTGGCTGCCGTGCTGACCGGAGCGATCTTCGGTGATCACTGCTCGCCGCTTTCCGACACCACCATTCTTTCCTCCACCGGTGCCGGATCGGACCATATTGACCACGTCCGCACCCAGATTCCCTACGCTCTTACCGGAGCTGTAGTGTCCGGCATCTTTGGTTTTATCCCGGCAGGCCTGGGCGTGCATCCTTTGATTTCGATAGTCATCGGGATAGTCGTCCTGATTATCTTTGTCCGCCTGGTGGGCAGAACGACCGCGGATGCCGAATCAATCGAAGCAAGTCAGAAGAAATAATTGCCGCCTAAAACCGTAAAAAGCGAAGTAACGGTTATAAGCGGATCAAAAACGTAGTAAAAGAAAGCCGGCCTTCGGGCCGGTTTTCTTTCGGTAAAAGCGGTTCAATAACAGGTTTTTAAAATTATAGGTGACTGCTTAGATAGTAACAACTATAGATAAATCTAGCCAAAACATTATATTCCCAATTACCTCAATATTATCTGAAATGAAATGTGCAGGAAAATATTTATGGCTAAGAAAATATTTCGGAAAAGTAAAAAAAATAAAAAGCAGGATAAGGCAATTGATGAATCTAATCTTATTTACTAAATGGTCTTTTATTTGTTAAAATGTAATCAGTAATTAGCGGACAGGAAAGGAAATCCAACAACATGGAGATACGCCTGGCCACAGCAGCAGATGAAACAGCGGTATGCCGCCTCTGGAAAATACTCCTCAACTTTTATCGCAAAGAGGCTTCACCGGAAATGTTGAAGCGCAGTTTCCAATACTGCATGGGACATCCCCAGAGAGTCCTTATATTTATAATCCTCATCGAAGGGGTGGTCACCGGCACTGCCAGCCTGCATATGGGACACTTTTCAACCTGGAGCGGTCAATTCTATGGTCACGTCGAAGATGTTGTTGTCGATCCGGCCTATCGCTGCCGCGGGTTGGCTGATCTGCTGATCAGGCATGTTATTGAAGTTGCCAGAGAGCACAATCTTTGCCGCCTGGAGCTGACTGCCCTGAATGTTAACAAAGAAGCGCGTAATCTTTATGAAAAGCACGGTTTCACCACCGATTCGGTAGCCTACGAACTCCATTTGAAATGATTGAAAGGAGAATTGACATTGAGAGATTACCGTGAAATAAAGCTTTGGAAGGACGTTACACCTGAACAGTGGAATGACTGGCACTGGCAGGTACGCAACCGCATCACCAACCTTGATAAGCTGAAACAGCTAATTGATCTGAGCGATGAAGAAGCGGAGGGCGTGGAAAAATGCCTTCAGAAATTCCGCATGGCTATTACTCCTTACTATGCGACCCTGATCGATCCGGATGATCCCAATTGCCCGGTGCGCAAACAGGCAGTACCCACCGCGCTGGAAACTCACAGTTCGGTATCGGACATGACCGATCCCCTGCATGAAGATGTAGACTCGCCGGTCACCGGACTGACCCACCGTTACCCGGACCGTGTTCTATTCCTGGTCACCGACCAGTGCTCCATGTACTGCCGCCACTGCACCCGTCGGCGCCTGGCCGGAGCTACCGACAAGGCCCGCACCCGTGAGCAGATTGATGCTGCCATCGACTACATCCGACGCACTCCCGTGGTACGCGATGTTCTTCTCTCCGGCGGTGACGGTCTCCTCATTAGCGACAACATGATTGAATATCTGCTCAAAGAGCTGCGTTCTATCGAGCACGTGGAAATAATTCGCTTCGGCACACGCACACCGGTAGTCATGCCCCAGCGTATTACCCCTGAACTCTGTAAAATGCTGGCAAAATATCATCCTGTCTATATAAATGTTCAGTTCAATCATCCGAAAGAAGTAACCCCCGAATCTGCGGCAGCCTGTGCTCGCCTGGCCGATGCCGGTATTCCCCTGGGCAACCAGTCTGTGCTTCTGGCCGGAATTAACGACTGCCCGCAGGTGATGAAGAAACTGAGCCATGAACTGCTCAAAATTCGGGTTAAGCCGTACTATGTTTACCAGTGCGACCTCTCGCAGGGTATTGAGCATTTCCGCACCTCCGTGGCCGCCGGCCTGGAGATCATTGAGAACCTGCGCGGGCACACCACCGGCATGGGCGTGCCTACATTTGTTGTCGACGCCCCCGGTGGAGGCGGCAAGATCCCGGTAATGCCCCAGTACCTCATCAGCCAGTCACCCTACCGGGTGGTCCTGCGCAACTTCGAGGGTGGTGTTTATACCTATACCGAGCCGCACCGCACGGTCGATCCAGAAAAAATTTGCCCTCTCTGCGGCGGCAGCCACACGCAGTACGCCCTGGGCGTTGCCGGTTTGCTTAACGGTCGGGCTGTGGCCATGGAACCGGATATCAAAAAAGGAAAAAACTAGCATTCAGCGACCCTGTGTATTAACTTATTAACTTATCATTCAGCGACCCTGTGTATTAACTTATTAACTTATTGCCGCTCTTTTTTGAGAAAGGAGGCAATCAAAATGGAACCAAAAAGATACTGTTTCAATAACCAACCCAAACTGCGGCTGATCAGCGATGAACAGATTAAAATTATTCACCAGAAGGCTCTGCATGTCCTCGAAAATACCGGGGTCAAGTTCGAGTCGGAAGAGGCCCTCAATATCCTTCGGGATCACGGGGCAAAAATCGATTCCGCGAAAAAGGTGGCCAGGATCAGCACACGCATGGTCGACGATGCCGTTAATCAGGCGCCGTCTTCCTTTAAAATCTATGACCGCAACGGCTCCCTGGCGGCCGATATGAGCGACGACAATGTCTATTTCGATCCCGGCTCATCCATGATTAAATTCATGGAATCGGATGGCAAGACTGTCCGTCAGACAAGCTCAAAGGACATGGTGGACATCAGCAGGGTTAACGATGCCCTGGATAATATTCGTCTCCAGTCGACTTCCGTGGTTTGCTACGATGTGCCCAAGTCGATCGTTGACAGTTACCGACTCTATCTCTGCCTGAAGAATTCGCCGAAAGCGATCATCACAGGGGCTTTCAGTGTGCCCGGGATCATTCATATGCGCGACATGCTCGCCGCGGTGGTAGGCGGACTCGACGAGCTGCGCGAAAAACCGCGCGCCGTATTTGATATTTGCCCGTCGCCGCCCCTGAAATGGACCCATATAAGTGCCCAGAATATCATCGACTGTGCCCGCAACGGCCTGCCACTCGAAACGGTAGCCCTGCCCATGCCTGGAGCGGGCAGCCCCGTCACTCTGGGCGGATCGCTGATCCTGCATACTGTGGAAACCCTCAGTGGCCTGGTCCTGGCCCAGTGCGTCAATCCAGGTGCCCGGGTGGTCTACGGCGGGGCCCCGGTGCAGTTTGATATGCGCTTTGGGACAACGCCCTTCAGCGCCGTCGAAGCGACCATGATCGCCGCTGCTTACTCCCAGATGGGTAAATACTTTGGGCTGCCGACCCACACTTACGCTGCCCTCAGCGATTCGAAAACCATCGATACCCAGGCCGGTATAGAAACGGGAATGAGCGGAATAATTGCCCAGCTGGCCGGGATCAACATGATTTCCGGACCGGGAGGCCTTGATTTTGTCAATACTTTCAGTCTCGAGAAACTGGTCATCGACAACGAAGTATGCGGCATGGCCCTGCGCATGCACCGCGGTATCGACTGCTCTGCTGAATCGCTGGCTGTTGAAGTGATCGAGGAGCTTGGCCCCGGAGGAAACTATCTTGAATCGGAGCATACCTTGAAATGGTTTAAGAAAGAGCCATACCTCCCGTCAAAAATTATCGACCGTAACGACCGCAAGAACTGGGAAGATGAAGGGAGAAAGGATGCCTTCCAGCGGGCTCAGGAACAGGTTGAAGAGATTCGCGGCAGCCACACCCCGGCGCCACTGGACAAAGAGAGGGAAGAAGAGCTCGACAGGGCCACCGGCACAATAATGAAGGAGCTCGGGATCAGTGAACTCCCACAGGGACCCCTGCCTGCCCAATAAACTAAAGCTTATCCGGGCAGGCATGTTTCCATAAGTTTATAAAGCGGAGACCTGTTTAACCATAAAAATCAATATATGAAAAATGCTTAACCTGACGCAGTTAACCTTAGATTTGGAAGATGTCTATGGTAAAATTTTGTGGGGCTTGTTTAAGAATGCAAAATATTCATGCTGCAATGATTAAAGGTGATAAAAAAGCAGAGACCTGGTAATGAAAATAGTACGAAATAGAAAAAGTTACCTGGATTCATCACAAAAATGCTCATAAGAAGGAATTTTTAATGTGAAGTGGAATTTTGCTTATTGTTATATTTCTTCAAGGGGAAATACAGGCTGATGGAAAAGCTGATTATCACAGTAGCGCCGACCGGAAATGTACCGGACAGGAAAACCAGCCCGGCGCTTCCGGTTACTCCCGATGAAATTGCCGAAGATGTCTACCGCTGTTACCGGGCGGGGGCAGCCATTGCCCATATTCATGCCCGTGATGAAAATGGGAAACCGACCGCTGACCCGCAGGTGTTTAAGGTAATTATGGAAAAGGTTAAACAAAAATGTGATATTATCATTCAATTTTCAACCGGTGCTCGAGGAGGCGGAGGTGCCGAAGAGCGGGGAGCTTGTATCGCCCTAAAGCCGGAAATGGCCAGTTTGGCTACAGGATCGTCTAATTTTGCACGTTCTGTAAATTATAACCCGCCTGATCTGATCAAAGATCTGATCAGGCGGATGCTCAGGTACGGGGTCAAGCCGGAAATAGAAGCTTTCGATCTTTCTGCCCTGGAATATGCTTCCTATCTTATGAAAAAAGGTTTGCTGAAGGCACCGCTGCATGTAAACCTGGTTTTGAACGTGCCCGGTTCTTTGCAAGGCACACCGCGTAACCTTTTTTTCCTGATGGAAAGTATTCCAGCCGGTTGTACATGGTCTGTTACCAGCATTGGCAAAAGCCATCACCAGCTTAGCGCTTTGGCCCTTATTCTCGGCGGTCACGTGCGCACCGGCATCGAAGATGGGCATGATCTAGAAGCAGGGAAGCCGGCTACCAATGCTGAACTGGTACAAAGGATCGCTGTGCTGGCCCGTGCTTACGAACGTGATTTGGCCGATCCTGCAGAAGCCAGGTCGATACTCGGGTTGTCATAAAGAACCGCAAAGAGCCACATTGACAGAAAGACGGCTGGCGGATTGGAGCAAACAAGTTTAAAGGAAAGGTCTTAATATTGCCAGCCAGCCTCGAAGGACTGCCTGTTAATATCAACCAGGACGGCCTTGATTTCCTGTTCCAGGATCTGCAGCCACTTTTCTCTGGCGAAGGGCATCAAACGGGCCAGGATACCCAGCAGAAAGGTGTTGACAACCCGCGGGTTTTTCTTCACCGGATCAATATTGAGGGCATCGACGGCAATGAGACTGGCCGCTTTGCTCTCAATTTCTTCCAGAATGCCATCCGGATACTCCGTCTCGCCGGTCAGTACCGGCATGGGATCAAGCTCCTGCGTATTGACGATGACCGTTCCCTCCGACGAAAGGAAGGGAAGCCAGCGCAGGGCTTCAAGCTTTTCGAAGGAAAGGAGAATGTCGCCGTCACCCTGCGGGATAAGCGGTGAATAAACTTTTTTGCCCATCCGCACGTGAGTGATCACGCTGCCGCCCCGCTGGGCCATGCCGTGGGTTTCGGCCGTTTTCACGTCCAGTCCCTCAGACATAGCCAGGGCGGCAATAACTCGCCCCGTCAGGATGGTACCCTGCCCCCCGACACCGGCAATTAAAATATCTTTTTTAGCTGTTTTGCCCAGTTTACTGTTCACTTTATTCACCCGCCCTTTCCGCAGAAAATTTAATTGCATCAAAGCGGCAGAGCTGTTCACAAAGCCCGCAGCCAGTGCATATTGTAGGGTTGATCCTGGCCTTGTCATCCTTAAAGCTCAAAGCCGGGCAGCCCAGGGCCAGACAGGCTTTACAGCCGTTGCAGAGTTCCTCATCCACATATAGCGGCTCATCGAAAGAAGAAAGGAGGAAGATGCAGGGCCGGCGGGCAATAATCACCGATGGTTCCGTGGCGGCCAGTTCTTCCTTGATCACCGCTTTGACCCGTTTCAAATCAAAAGCGTCGACCACTGTTACTCTCCGTACACCAAGCGAGAGACAGAGTTTTTCCAGGTCTACCGCCGGGGCCTCTTCGCCCTTCAAGTTAAGGCCAGTTCCGGGGTGCTGCTGGTGTCCGGTCATCGCCGTGATCCCGTTATCGAGAATAAGGGCCGTGATGGGGGCCCGGTTGTAAACAGCATCCAGCAGTGCTGTAATACCGGAATGAAGAAAAGTGGAATCGCCAATCACGGCTACCGTTTTTCCTGCCGCTGACGGATCGGCACGGACCATACCCAGCGATGTGCCGATGCTGGCCCCCATGCAGATGCATGAATCAATAGCTTCCAGCGGTTTCAATGCCCCCAGGGTATAGCAGCCAATATCGCCGGTCACGTTTACCTTCAGGCGGCGCAGGGTATAGAAAACGCCGCGGTGTGAGCAGCCGGGACACATTACCGGCGGTCTCCCGGGGATTTTTTCGTTGCCCTGGATCAGCTGCGGCTTCCGCCCGAGAAATTTCTCGCGGATTATCTCCGTTCCCAGCTCGCCAAGGAGGCCGAAAATTTCTTTACCCCGCACTGGCACCTCCAGGTTCATGGCCAGCAGCTGCTCTTCCATGAAGGGATCGAGTTCCTCTATCACCAAAATTTCTTTTACCTGTGCGGCAAAACGGCGCACCAGTTTTTCCGGCAGCGGATAGCTGAAACCAAGCTTCAGAAAACTGGCTTCCGGCAGGGCTTCACGGGCATACTGGTAGGCTACGCCGCTGCAAATTATCCCCACCTCTTTAGAACCTTCTTCAATCCGGTTCAGCGGGCTGACCTCCGCTTCTTTACCCAGATCAAGCAGCCGTTTTTCCACCAGCGGGTGGCGCTGGCGGGCGAAGCCGGGCAGCATAACATACTTGGCCGGATTCTTCTGGAACCCGACGGCCTCTTTTTCCTGACGCTTTCCAGGAACCAGGGTGCTGCGCGAATGAGAGATGCGCGTAGTCGTCCTCAGCATCACCGGTGTGTCAAACTTTTCGCTCAGGGCTAGCCCGGCCACCACGAAGTCGCGCGCTTCTTCACTATCTGCTGGTTCTAGCAGGGGAATCTTGGCAAAACGGGCGTAGTGGCGGTTGTCCTGTTCATTCTGCGAGCTGTGCATGCCCGGATCGTCAGCCGAGACAAGCACCAGCCCGCCCCCCACCCCGGTGTAGGATAGGGTCATCAGCGGATCGGCGGCCACATTGACGCCAACGTGCTTCATTGCTACCAGTACCCTGGCGCCTGCCATCGATGCCCCGATAGCTGTTTCAAGAGCCGTTTTCTCGTTCGTTGACCAGTTGCAATCAACCTCCGGGTAACGGGCCAGGGTCTCCATGATTTCCGTGCTCGGAGTACCCGGGTAGGCTGTCCCCACCGTTACTCCTCCCTCGTAGGCTCCACGTGCTATGGCTTCATTTCCGGTCATCAAAACGCGTTTATTTTTCAAGATCCGGAACCTCCATTTCAACGATCCGTTTAGCCTTGCCGGTGGTCCGTTCCAGAGATTTCGGTTCCATCAGCTTGAGCCGGGGGGACATGGAAAGGGTGGAACGCAGGCGCTGCCGGATTCTGTTGCCCAGAAGTTCAAGTTCCTTGTAACGGTCGGTAAACCCTTCCTGGGCCAGCTCCACCTGCACCTCCAGGTCCTTAATAAATCCTTTGTCTTTGAGCAAAACAAGCTGGTAATGGGGCGATACCTCCCGGAAAGCGGCCAGGACCTCTTCGATCTGGCTGGGGAAAATATTGACTCCCTTGATGATGATCATGTCGTCGCTGCGCCCCGTGATGTAGTCCATCAGCGGCGTAGTCCGCCCGCAGGGGCAGGGCTCCGGCACAATACGGGTGATGTCGCCGGTGCGGTAGCGCAGCACCGGGAAACCTTCCTTGAAAAGGGGAGTGAGCACAAGCTCTCCCGCTTCACCCCGGGGCAGTACTTCACCGGTCTGAGGGTTGATAATCTCGTGGTAGTAGAGATCATCCAGGATATGCATGCCCGTCCGTTGGCCGCATTCGCCTGAGATACCCGGCCCCACTACCTCGGTCAGGCCGTAGTTGCTGGTTACCTTTAAACCCCACTGCTTTTCAATTTCCTCGCGCATGGCGTCGGAACAGGGTTCCCCGCCGAACATGCCAATTTTCAAGCCGAAAGAAAGCGGGTCGTAGCCGAGATCGCGGGCTGTTTCGGCCATGTAGATGGCGAAAGAGGGAGTGCTCACCAGGACGGTGGTTTTAAAATCTTTCATCAGGGACAGCTGCCGCTCCGTGTTACCGCTGGAAAAAGGGACCACCGTGGCCCCGAGCCTTTCCAGCCCGTAGTGGAGGCCAAACCCCCCGGTGAATAGACCGTAGCCAAAAGAGATCTGGGCGATATCCTTTTTAGTCACACCGGCCATTTCGCAAATCCTGGTTACAGATTGGGCCCAGTAATCAAGGTCGCTTCTGGTATATCCAGCCACGATTGGTTTGCCTGTTGTCCCCGAAGAAGCGTGAATGCGGACAATATCGTCCAGGGGCACGGCTGCCATCCCGTAGGGATAAGCTCCCCGCAGGTCGTTCTTGGTGGTGAAGGGCAGCTTATGGAAACTCTCCGGCGTTGCTACCGTTTCCGGATGCAGGCCGGCCGCATCGAAAAGGCGACGGTAGAAGGGGCTGTTGTTATAGGCATGTTTAACAACTTTTGCCAATCCATGTTTCTGCCGCGAAAGGCGTTCCTCCGCGGTTAGCTGATCGTTATTCATCTGTTTCAACTCCTGTTATTTGAAGGTGCCTGAAGTAATTTGAACGAATTAAAACTTGTAAATCCGCTCGCCGGTAACGATGGGAATGCCTTTTTCCTTCAGCACGTCCAGGGCGTCGTTAATTCGTTCCACGCGCATCATGATGATGGCGTTACTGGTCGGTTTTTCGATGAACGAATAGAGATACTCGATATTAATGCTTGCCCCATCCAGGTACCTGAGCACCTCCGCCAGGCCGCCGGGGGTGTCGGGAACCTCCATGGCGATCACTTCGGTCTCCGTGGCCATAATACCCTTGTCCTTCAATTCGGTTATCGCTTTGTCCGGCTGGTCAACGATCAGCCTCAAAATGCCGAAATCGGATGTGTCGGCGATGGAAAGGCCGCGGATATTTATTCCGGCCTGGCCGAGTACCTCGGCCACCCGGACCAGCCGTCCCGATTTATTTTCGAGGAAGACTGAAATCTGCTTGATCATTGGTAATGCCTCCTTGTCATATATGGTTGCTTGCTTATCTTGCTTACTTTTTACAGTTTATAACAAGTTTTTAAACTGTAAAGAAATAATTTGACGAAATGTCGTTCCTGAATTACGTCGTTCCTGAATTAAAGAGTTCAATCATTGTGATTCAGGATAAAGCCTTAGCTGAAATTGCGTTTATCGATAACCCTTATGGCCTTGCCTTCACTGCGCGGAATACTTTTCGGCTCCACCAGCTTGATTTCAGCGGAAATACCAAGAAGGTTGTCGATCTCAGTACGGATGCGGTTTTCCAGGCTTTCCAGTCCCCGGACCTGGTCAGAGAACATGCGATCCGAAACTTCCACCAGCACCTCCAGGGTATCCAGGGAACCGATCCGGTCAACCACGAGCTGATAGTACGGCTCTGTTTCACCGATATCGAGCAGGATGCTCTCTACCTGGGAGGGGAAAACGTTCACACCCCTGATAATCAGCATGTCGTCGCTGCGCCCGCTGACCTTCTTCATCCGCACGTGAGTCCGCTCGCATGCGCACTTCTCATGATTTAACGAAGTGATGTCGCGGGTGCGGTAGCGAACCACCGGAAGCACCTCCTTGCTGATGGAAGTGATTACCAGTTCCCCCGTCTCTCCGTCCGGCAGAATTTCACCCGTCTGCGGATTAATGATCTCGGGAATGAAATGATCTTCACTGATATGCAGCCCGTCCTTGGCGTTGCATTCAAAGGAAACTCCCGGCCCTATAACTTCACTCAGTCCGTAAATATCATAGGCGTCAATCTTCATCTTTTCCTCGATGACCCGGCGCATGTTATCAGACCAGGGTTCGGCACCGAATACACCCGAGTGGAGCTTCAGGTCGGCAGGAGAGAGGCCCATTTCATCCATGGTCTCAGCGATGTAGAGGGCATAAGAGGGAGTGCAGGCCAGCAGGGTAGCCCCCAGATCATGCATCATCCGCACCTGGCGCCTGGTCTGTCCGCCCGAAATGGGTATTACGGTGGCTCCTATTTTTTCCGCTCCGTAGTGGGCGCCCAGCCCGCCGGTGAAAAGGCCGTAACCGTAAGCGACGTGCACTACCGAATCGTTGTTACCCCCGGCGGCCGTCAGGGTGCGGGCCATTAATTCAGCCCAGACATCAAGATCGTGGCGGTTGTATCCAACCAGGGTCGGAATGCCCGTTGTTCCGGATGAGGCATGAACGCGTACCACTTCGTTGAGATCAACGGTGAATAGGCCGTAGGGGTAATTGTCGCGCAGGTCGTTTTTGACCGTAAAGGGCAGTTTGGCCAGATCCGCAGTAGTGCGAATATCGCCGGGTTCAGCGCCGACACTTTCAAAGCGCCGGCGGTAAAAAGGGACAAGCTGGTATACCCTCTCCAGCGTCTGCTTTAACCTGAGGAACTGCAGCTTTTCAAGCTGTTCCCGATCCATTGCTTCATACTTCCGGTTCCACATATTTTGCTCCCATCCTGTCATTTTAAGATTGGATTATAATTGCTTAACAGGTGATCTTACAATGACCTGTAATTAACCGCCGCTGAATTAACAGGCAGTGACCATTTAAGCATAGCACAGATTGGCATAATCCTTAAATTTCAATATTGAAAAGCAACTTTCCTGCCGCAGATGGCAGCAAAAGAGGTTATCCTCTGCAGTAACTATGCATGATGGGTCTCTTTCAACCATTGCCGGCTTTGGCGGTTTACAGGTTAATTGAGTGCCTCAGGCCAACCACTGTATAATTCTACAAGACAGCCCTTTTAACCCTGACGGACAATTGATCAGGAAAATATTTTACTTTTTTGTTTTTGTGCCACATAAATATGCCTAAAATGCAAGAAAAATAATCCCACGAAGCCTTATGCCACAAGAGATTTGTTATTCTCATATAAAACTATGCTGTCAAACTAACGGGTTAAGGAAAACTTCCCAGACTTAATTCTACTAAAAATACTTCCCAAACTAAATGCTACACCGTGGTCCACTGTAGAACTTACTTTGGGAATTAACAGCTGAAACTTTTCAAAGTAATAAGCCAAGTTTAGTTGATTCCCGCCGGGGGCTGGTGTAGAATGGTATTTAAGAAACGATTTTAGTTTCATTGATCATTATGCAAGAAGGAGGAAGACAATTTTGGCTGAATTACCAAAACACATCAATGGAGATCAATTTGAAGAAGAGGTAATTAAATCAGATCTGCCAGTTCTGGTCGACTTTTGGGCTCCCTGGTGCGGCCCTTGCAAAATGCTCGGCCCCATTCTGGAAGAAGTAGCAGCTGCCAATGACGGCAAGCTGAAAGTTTTAAAAGTGAATGTTGACGAGAACAACGAGCTGGCTCAGAAATTCGGCATCATGAGCATCCCGACCATGTTTCTTTTCAAAAACGGCCAGGTCGTGGATAGTTTCGTCGGAGCAATGAGCAAGCAAACCCTGAACGACAAACTGAACCCTCACATCTAAGGGTTCAGACTGTCAGGCATTATCAAGGCGGGCCCGCCGTCGCTTTTTCAACGGCGTTCAATTAGGCCGGCAAAGGAGGATACGTATTCCGGTTACTGGATAGAATGAAAATATTCCGAAGGGATGTGTTTTGAGCCATGGAACGACAGATTGTCGGCCAGGTAACCCACTACTACAGCAAGATAGGGGTTGCTATCCTGAAGCTTGATGACACACTAAAAGTAGGAGACCGGATTGCGATAGTAGGTGCTACCACCGATATTGAGCAAAATGTTAAATCGATGCAGGTGGAATACGAAAACATTGAAACGGCCAAAACAGGAGACCTGGTCGGCCTGAAAGTGAGAGATAAAGTAAGAGAAGGAGACACCGTCTTCAAGGTAACATAAACAGGCATATGCCGCAGTATACAGGGTGATCGGTTGGATTGGAAAAAGAACAAAGAAAACGGGCGGCAGGAAGCAGGTTCCAGGCATGATCAAGCCGCCGGGCATAAAACTCGGCACAGGGCCCTGACCGGAATGGTCAGGGCTGTTCCGATCATTCTGGGTTACCTCCCCATCGGACTGGCTTTCGGCGTTTTGGCCAGAACAAACGGCTTAAGTTCATTCGGTGCCCTGGGTATGTCTGTTTTTGTCTTTGCCGGATCGGCCCAGCTGATATCCGTCGGCATGATCGGGGCCGGGGCTAACCTTGCTTCCATTACTACCACCGTTTTTCTGGTTAACCTCCGCCACCTCTTGATGAGTGCTTACCTGGCGCCATACCTGAAGCGCTTAAAAATATGGCAGCTGGCCCTCTTCAGCTACGAGCTGACAGATGAAACCTTTGCTGTCCATTCGGCTTTTTTCCGTAGCAGCGGAGTGCCCCCGGCAGGGGAACTTTTTGCTCTCAACCTTTCTTCCCATTTGGCCTGGGTCACGGGTACACTGCTGGGCATCTGGCTTGGCGGGCGGATCACGTTAAATATAGAAGATTTTGGTATTGATTATGCTCTGCCGGCCATGTTTATCGCCCTGCTGGTGATGCAGATTGACAACAGTCGCCGGGCATTGATCGCCCTGCTGGCAGCAGCAATCGGTCTCCTGCTTTACATGGCCGGTATGAGCCAGCTCTATATCATTGTTGCCACCGTCAGTGCCGCTGCTGTTGGAGCGGCCCTGGAATACAGATCGGAGAAAGGCAATCCGCAGAGCCCGAACAAGGATGATTGTTTTGATGAGGCAAATGAGGCAAATGAGGCAAAGAATGAATAAAGCAAGAATCAAGATATTTAGGACCGGCAGGAAAAAAATTAAAGGATCCTTGATTGCCCTCTTCAAACTGCCGCTTTACTACCGGACGGCCAGGTATGGCAAGAAGCGTGTTCGGGGATAGATGACTTAAAGCTCAACCTGAATACCCTGGGGACAAAAAAGGCGGATAGGGCCTTAATGGGTCAAATCAAAACAAAGGAGACTGCCAGGTGAAAGAAACAGCGCTGCTCATATTTTTGATGACTGCGGTCACTTACCTGCCGCGGGTAATACCCGCGGTAATTCTTTCACGGCGCCGTCTCCCGCGGGCGGTCACCCTCTGGCTTTCCTACGTCCCGGTGGCCGTTATGGCTGCCATTCTGGCCCCGGCCCTCTTCGTCCCTGCCGGCGAACTGGACCTTTCCCTGCAGGCCAATCCGGCTTTCTGGGTCTCCATACCCGTTTTTGCCCTGGCCTTGCGCACCCGCAATCTTTTTATCACTGTCATAGTCGGGATGGTCCTCATTGCCCTCCTGCGCATGGCCATCTAAAAACCCCCTTTCGCCAGCTAACGGCCTAGCATTTCTAATCAAGGCCGGGCCAGCCAAACTCAACCAATTTCAGTTATACATTCAGAATATAGAATATATACTAATAAATAAAAGTAATTGACCGATAATTCATATTTATGTTATACTTTTTTTGAAGTGCTGCTTTAGTGTGGTTTATCTTTGTTTCCGTTTATAATTAAAAAAATTGAAAAATGAAGGAGGATTCCGGATGGGTAAACTTGTTCGCGTTAATATGACAAAGAAAGAAATAAATATTGAACCGCTGCCTGAGAAATATATCGGGAAGGGAGGGCGCTGGCTGACATCCATGATGATCAGCGATGAAGTACCGGCACTCTGCCATCCTCTGGGGCCAAACAACAAGCTGGTTTTTGCCCCGGGTATTGTCAGCGGAACCCGTGCACCCAACTCGGGGCGCATCTCCGTTGGTGGAAAATCGCCGCTGACAGGCGGCATCAAGGAATCCAATGCCGGCACATCTTTTGTCCAGAAAATGGCCCGCATGGGTTACAGTGCCCTGGTGTTGGAAGGGCTGCCGGAAGAAGAAAATTGTCTGATGCTCAAACTTACTGTTGACGGTGGGGAGCTGATTCCGGCCGACGATCTGCGTGGCAAGGGGACCTATGAATGCGCCGGAATGATCTGGGATAAATTCGGCGAGAAAACCTCTTTTTGCCTGATCGGTCCGGCCGGTGAAGCAAAAATGGCCATGGCCGGTATTGCCTTCAACGATCCGGAAGGGCGTTCCTCCCGTTATGCAGCCCGTGGAGGCCTGGGAGCCGTAATGGGATCAAAGGGTTTGAAGGCGATAGTGCTTGATGACAGCGGAGCTCCGGGTGTGGAGCCCAAAGATCCGGAAGCCTTCAAGGAAGGGCAAAAGAAATTGGCTCAAGCGATCATGAAGCATGATGTTACCAAGAAGGGCGGAGCCCTGAATAGCTTCGGTACAGCCGTCCTGATTAACATTCTTAACGAAGCAGGCGGACTGCCGACCAGAAATTTCCGGTCAGGGGTATTTGAGGGAGCGGCAAAAATCAGCGGTGAAGCGCTGGCCGAAGCGGCTGAAAAGAGAGGCGGAGCCGGGATGATGGGGCACAGTTGCCACCCCGGTTGCATTATACACTGTTCCAACGTTTATGCCCGCGAAGATGGCAGCGAGCATGTTTCCTGCGTTGAATACGAATCTGCCTGGTCCCTGGGGGCCAATTGCGGTATCGACAATCTTGATCATGTCGCCGAGCTGGTGCGGCTCTGCAATGACATGGGCCTTGATACAATTGAAGCCGGGGGCATGCTCGGTGTGGCCATGGAAGCAGGCCTGGCCGAATTCGGAGACGGGCCGAAAGCTATTGAACTGCTGAAGGAAATTGGCAAAGGTTCCCCGCTTGGCCATATTCTCGGCCAGGGTACCCAGTTCACCGGCGAAGCATACGGGGTCACCCGCATCCCCACCGTTAAGCGGCAGAGTATGCCGGCTTACGAACCGCGGGCGGTAAAGGGAATAGGTGTAACCTATGCCACATCGACCATGGGTGCCGATCATACTGCCGGCTACACGATTGCGCCTGAAATTCTTGCTGTCGGTGGCAAAGCGGATCCTCTTTCCAAAAAGGACAAGGTCGGCCTTTCAAAAGCCTTCCAGCAAACAACCGCATTTATTGATGCTGCCGGTTACTGTCTCTTCATTGCCTTCCCCATTCTTGATATCAGCAGCGGTTTTGACGGCATGGTCCAGACTGTAAATGCCATGGTGGGTACCAACTACACCGGTGACGATGTAACCAGAATTGGTGATGAGATCCTGCGCCTGGAGCATGACTTCAACCTGCAGGCCGGTATTGGTAAAGAGGCGGATCGCATGCCGGAATTTATGACCTATGAAAAACTGCCGCCGCACGACGTGGTCTGGGATGTTACCGATGAAGAACTCGACGCATTTTGGGAAAAATAACCGATGAAGGTGACAGTCCGTTTATACGCCACCCTGGCCGGATACAATCCGGAAGGGACGGGCAATCAGCCTTTTACCGTGGATTTGCCCGAAGGATCCGCTGTTAATGACCTGGTGAATCACCTGGGTGTAGAGGTAGGGGCGGTTAAACATGTTTTCATCGGGCATAAAAGGCGATCTTTTGATTACCGCCTTTCTGACGGAGAAGAGGTAGCCCTTTTCCCTGCCATCGCCGGTGGATAGGAATGAAACTGGAACTGGCTGCACGTTAAAAGTTTTTAACAGGAATAAAGCGCGGATAATTTCCGCGCTTTATTCTTTGGCAACCGGCTTTTCCTGTGGTATGATATGAATTGTTTGAAATCCTTCAGAATAAAGGAGGAGGTTTACAATGAAACTGACGGACAAACTTTACTTTTACCCCTGGAGAGGGAATGCCAACAATTGCAACAGCTACCTTTTCAAAGGTGAAAAGATCATTTTGTTTGATCCCGGCCACATTGTCAATGAGTTCAACGAAGATTGCCTGGAGTCCCTTGTTGATAGCCTGGACCAGGATGGTTTTGATGTTAGCGATATTGACTTGATCCTGTGCACCCATGGTCACCCCGATCATGTGGAAGCGGTAAGCGTGCTCCGTGCCGAAAGCGATGCTCTCGTCGGTCTGCACAAAGATGACGAATTTATTGTTGAAGCCATAGCCAAACGCCACCATTCTAACACGGGCGAAGAGCTCAACCTCAAACCGGATTTTTACCTTGAAGAAGGGCCATTGAATCTCGGTGCAGAAGGTGGCAGTGACCACATCGAAGTTTACCACACCCCCGGTCATTCACCGGGCGGTGTCTGTTTTCACCTCCTCGATGAAAAAGCCCTCATCAGCGGCGACACTGTTTTTGACGGCAGCATCGGCCGATCCGACCTGCCCGGCGGCGATATGGCCGCGCTGGGCCGGAGTATTGAAAAGCTTTCCAAACTGGAAAACATAGAGCTGCTTCTTCCCGGCCACATGGGCATTGTTACGCAGGGAAAGAACGTGCGCGGCAACTTCGAGCAGATCAAGCGCTATTTCTTCTAAATGAGAAAAGAGGTTTCACTCACGATATCACAGAAGTGAATGAATAAGTAAAAAAGTTGCTCCTGTTTGTCCGGCATGTGGCAACCACAATGATATGAAAGCAAGCAATACAAGAAAAGGATAACGGAAGTAAGAAAAAAAGAGCGTATGATAAAACTGGACAGAAGATGATAAGTGAGGGCGGAAAGAAAGAAAACCACGGGCCTTAAGCGCCGGAGGAGACGGCAAAGCATTACAGAAAGGCGGTGCCGGGGACGTCCGCCAGTAGAGGATGAAAAAAAGGAAAAGTCCTGGTGAAGAGCGAATTTTTAAGATGAAGAATGAATGGAACTATAATGAAATATTGCATGTTGTAGAAATTAGAATAATAAGATGCAAATAAGTTAATGAACATCAAGCCTGTCCACTTAAAAATTAACTTATTTGCCAAAAGGAGAACCAGTGCATGATCTATCATAACCACCATAGGCCGACCGGAATATTTGAAAGATTTGAAGGAAACCCGGTCCTTTTTCCGGACTGTTGGCCTTACCCGGTCAACGCCACCTTCAACCCGGCTGCCATCAAGCACGATGGCAAGGTCTACCTGCTGGTCCGCGTCGAAGACATGCGGGGTTTTTCCCATTTCACCTTTGCCCGCAGCGAGGACGGCAAAACAAACTGGCAGATCGACGATCAGCCCGCTATCATGCCCAACTCCAATTATGACGAAGAACGGTGGGGTATTGAAGACCCCCGTATCGTATGGCTTGAAGACCTGGGAAGGTATGCCATTACCTATGTTTCCTTTTCCAAGGACGGCCCGGTTGTTTCCCTGGCCCTGAGCAAAGATCTGGTCACCTTCAAGCGCCGCGGGGCCATGCTTCCTCCCGAGGATAAGGATGCCTCGCTTTTCCCGCGCAAGATCAAACGCCGCTACATGCTCATACACAGGCCCATTATCCGCGGCGAAGCCCACATCTGGATTGCCAATTCGCCAGACATGATCCACTGGGGCGAACATAAAATATTGCTGCCTGTCCGTCCCGGCTGGTGGGACAGCACCCGCGTTGGTCTTGGGCCACCGCCCATTGAAACAGATGAAGGGTGGCTGATCATCTACCATGGTGTGCGGGACACTGCTTCCGGCAGCCTCTACCGGGTCGGCCTGGCCTTGCTCGACCTGGATGAACCGTGGAAAATCAGGAAACGCTGTGACCAGTGGGTCTTTGGCCCCCACGAACCGTACGAAAGGATCGGTGACGTCCCCGGTGTGACATTTCCCACAGGGACGATTTACGACAATATCAACGATGAGCTGATCATGTATTACGGGGCGGCCGATTCCAATGTCTGCCTGGCTTCGGCTAAATTGAAAGACCTGGTCGACTATCTCCTGAACTGCAGCGATTCCGAGGATGAAGGCTTCTGTCTTACTTAAAGAGAGGAGGTTTTTGTCTTCTCCAGTGAGATGAAAATTGCCATGCTGTCACCCATATCCTGGCGCACCCCACCCCGGCATTACGGACCCTGGGAGTGGGTCGTTAGTGTGCTTACCGAAGGTTTAATAAGGCGTGGAATAGAAGTTACACTCTATGCCACCGCCGACTCCATTACCGCCGGCCGCCTGAAGGCGGTGGCGCCGCGTCCCTGGTCGGAAGACCCGGAACTCGACCCGAAAGTGTGGGAATGCCTGCACATTGCCTCCGTCTTCGAGGAGGCTTCTTCTTATGACCTGATTCACAATAATTTCGATTTCCTGCCCCTCAGCTACTCAGGGCTTGTGGATACCCCGGTTTTGACGACCATACACGGCTTTTCTTCGCCGCGGATCCTGCCGGTCTTCCGGCGCTACAACGGCCGTGTCCATTACGTCGCCATCAGTGAAGCAGATCGACACCCCGATCTTGACTATGCAGCCACTATCCATCACGGTATCCCGGTTGAAAAATATCCCTTTTTTGCCGATCCGCAGGGCGGCCCGGCAGGAATTAGTCTGCCAAACCGTCAGATAGAGCAGCGGGAAAACAGGCCGGGAGTCAGGCCGCCGGAGGTCCCCCGGGAAAAATACTCGCAGATCCCTGCGCCAGGCTATCTGCTCTTCTTTGGCCGTATTCACCATGACAAGGGTGCCTATGAATCGATTCGCCTGGCCAAGCAGGCCGGACTGCCTTTGGTCATTGCCGGCATTATCCAGGATCAGAACTACTTCGACCGCTATGTCAAGCCTTACCTGGATGGTGAGCAGGTTTGCTACATTGGCCCCGTAGGTCCGGCTGAAAAGGGAGAGGTCCTCGGACGTGCCGGTGTCCTCCTGCACCTGATCAATTTTGACGAACCCTTCGGACTGAGCGTGGTAGAAGCAATGGCCTGCGGCACCCCGGTAATTGCCTTTAACCGCGGCTCCATGCCCGAGCTGATCAAAGATGGCCAGACCGGTTTCCTGGTTGACAGCCTTGACGAAGCCGGTGCAGCCCTGGCCCGCTTTGACCGTATCGATCGCCGTGACTGCCGCCGCCATGTGGAAGAAAACTTTACCACCGACCTGATGGTGGATCGCTATATCGAAGTGTACAAAAAAATATTGCACAGCAGGGCCTGAGAAGAACCCCTGCCTGCTATAACCATTGATATAACACGGGAAAACTTTTGCCGATTATTTAGAAAGATTGAGCACCCCGGGCGATAAACCTTAAAAACCTCTGAAAACCTCTTGAATAATGCTTAAATGAAATTATACCTGGGCAAAACCGGTAATAAGAATTGATTAGAACCTGAAAAAAATGGCGCTTTTTTACAGTCCCCTGTCTATGCAATATTTTGGTTTAAGTAAAGAGGTAGCAGAGGTAGGGGAAGAGGAGAGGGCAGTCTGAAGTGTCAACCGTTGCCGAAAAGGCGTGCCCGGGACCCTTTCGGAGGTGCAGGTGGTATAATAAAATATAAGGTGTGTTTACTACATGATTCCGTTGCCGGATATTGCACCGCTATGTATAAATGATTTTCCTGTTTAAACGATCTATATATTGAGCTGATCAACTTTCCCGGAGTAACAGTTGCAAGAAAAAGTTATTTTGTTCCGGGTTGCCGGTATTTTAAATTCCGGTCTTCCAGTCTTCCGGTATCCTGACATCCGACTTCCGAAAAAAGAGGTGTTTCCTGTGTATCCAGGTAAAATTCTCCGTCCGGTCAAGCTCTCTTTTATTTCAACCTACCCACCGCGCCAGTGCGGTATCGCCACCTTCTGTGGGGACCTGCTCAACAGCATGAAAGAGCTCTACGGCGAAGATGTCGGCAGCGGCGAGCAGAACAATTTTGAGGTAGTTGCCCTCAACAGCATCAACGATAATTTCAATTACGGCCGCGCAGTGACCTTTCACATTCGCGACCAGCATCGGGCCGACTACCAGCGGGCGGCCGACTTTATCAACCACTCTCCGGTGGATGCAGTCTCCATCCAGCATGAATACGGCATCTTTGGTGGTGAGGATGGAAACTACATTACCTATCTGTTATCCGGCCTGAAAAAACCGACCATAACCACCCTGCATACTGTTCTCGAGGATCCTTCTCCAGGCCAGCGGCAAACGCTGATGCGCGTTTGCGAACAATCCGTCTCTGTAGTGGTCATGGCCCAGGCTGCCCTGGATATTCTCCGGCGGGTTTACCGTGTACCTGACGATAAGATCCTGCTTATCCCCCACGGGGCACCCGATGTTCCCTTTCTGGACTCTTCCTATTACAAGGACCAGTTCCAGGCTGAGGGGCGCAAACTTCTTTTCACCTTTGGCCTGCTCAGTCCGAGCAAGGGCCTGGAGTATGCCGTTGAGGCGATGGAAAAAGTAGTTGAGGTACATCCCGATGCCCTCTATATTATTCTCGGTGCCACTCACCCCGAGGTGAAACGCCGCTACGGCGAAGAATATCGCCTTCGTCTGCAGAAAATGGTCCGTGACATGGGCCTTGAAGACAACGTTGCCTTCTATAACCAGTATGTTTCCCTGGAGCGCCTGGTCCAGTTTCTTGTGGCTACCGATGTTTATATCACGCCCTATTTGAACCGTGAGCAGATTACCTCGGGTACCCTGGCCTACGCCCTGGCCTGTGGCAAGGCGATTGTCTCCACCCCCTATATCTACGCTGAGGAACTGTTAGACGATGAGCGCGGCATTCTCGTTCCCTTCAAGGACAGCGGGGCGATGGCCGATGAAATTATCGACTTGCTCAGTAACGAGGGCCGCCGCAACCGCATGCGTAAGAAAGCCTACCAGCAGGGAAGGCAGATGATCTGGAAAGAGGTTGCTCGCAGCTACGCCGCTGCTTTCGAGCAAGCTCGTTTCAGCTACAGTAAAATGTTCGTGCCTTCCCTGCAGAGTGCCGATGTTACCGAACGGGCAGTCCTGCCAGAACCGAACCTGAGACACCTGCGCTACATGACTGACGACACCGGTCTATTCCAGCACGCCATTCACTCCGTCCCCGATCGCACCCATGGCTATTGCACAGACGACAACGCCCGCGCCCTGATCGTCGCCGTGATGAACTGGCGTCTCTTCAAGGATGAACCGGTGATCGGGATGCTGAAAAAATATATCAGTTTTCTGCACCATGCTTACAATGAAAATCGTAAGCGGATGCGCAATTTCATGAGCTTCGACCGTAGGTGGCTCGAAGAAAGTGGTTCCCAGGACAGCCATGGCCGCACCCTCTGGGCTCTCGGTTATACCATTGCCCATCCGCCGGGTGACGATATTCTCGGCATGGCCACCAGACTTTTCAAAGACCTGATCAATACACCGCTTCGCTTCACCTCGACGAGAGCCTGGGCTTTTGCCGTGATCGGCGCCAACTACTACCTGCGCCGCTTCGGCGGCGATGCCCGCGTCCGCCAGATCATGAAAGAACTGGCCGAAAATATTTACCATCTTTATCAAAAAAATGCCGATGACGATTGGAACTGGTGCGAAGACATCCTTGCCTATGACAATGCCCGTATCCCCCAGGCACTCCTGGTGGCCGGCGGCATGCTGGCCGAAGAAAAAATGTTTGAAACCGGTCTGCAGAGCCTGCAGTGGCTGATTAAAGTCAACACCAGCGAAGAGGGTGGCCATCTTTCCCTGATCGGCAATGATGGGTGGTACAAGCGCGGCAAAACCAAGGCTCGCTTTGACCAGCAGCCGGTCGACGCCGCAGCACTCACCGATGCCTGCTACCAGGCCTACGTGCTCACCGGCGACGACAACTGGCTCCGGCACATGGAATGGGCCTTCAACTGGTTCTTCGGCAGCAACGACGTTCGCCAGCCTCTCTACGATTTCTCTACCGGGGCCTGCTACGACGGTCTCCATCCCGGCGGCATTAACCGGAACCAGGGTGGCGAATCGGTCGTTTCACTGCTGCTGGCCCTGCAGCGCATGCACCTGGTAGCCCATCAGGTACTGTCTTTGCAGCAGCAGCAAATCAACCTGAACAAAAATTGAAAGATTTCTTGTTTGATATTAATCATAGATTTATAAGGAAAATGGAACATCGATCCTCTTTTTTGTTTATAAATGAATCATAGATAGACAGTGACAAATATTATGGTTAACCAATTTAAATGAGCTATTGATGAAGGAACCCAAAAGAATTCGATGGCACACTGCAGTGATTTAGGGAAAAACGATAAAAAATTGGTTTTTGAAGTGGAGTGATATATATGCTGTACGCCGTAATCCTGGCCGGCGGAAGCGGTACCAGGCTCTGGCCGCTGAGCCGTGAACTTTATCCCAAGCAGTTTCTTCCACTGCCGGTTTCCGATCAGAAAAAGGCAGACAGTTACAGGGAGGAAAACCCTGCCGATGAAAAAAAAGAAGAAAAACATCTTTCCTCCGACCCTGATAATGAAGTGACCCTTCTCAGTGAAACCATCAGTCGTGTCCTCACCGTGGTGGCGGAAGAAAATATTCTCATAGTCACCCACCGCGACCAGGCCGGCGAAATCAAGCGCCGCCTGAAGCTGGCTGGCCTGACAAAAATCCGCTTGCTCGAGGAACCGGAAGCCCGCAACACTGCCGCGGCTATCGGCCTGGCCGCCCGCTTCCTGCAGAAAGAAGCGGGGCCCGATGCAGTGATGGCAGTGTTGCCCTCCGATCACCTCATTCCAGACCGGGACCAGTTCGCTGCTCTCCTGGAAGACGGCGACCGGGCGGCCAAAAACTACGGCCTGGTTACTTTTGGTATTCGCCCCACCTACCCGGAAACCGGCTACGGCTATATCTGCTGCGGTGAAAAGCTTGATCATAAAACCTTCCGCGTTGAAAAATTTGTTGAAAAACCGGATCTGGAAAAAGCCAGTGCCTACCTGAAAGATCCCCGTTTTCTCTGGAACAGCGGCATGTTTGTCTTCCGGGTTGACACCCTGATGGAACAGTACAGAAAACTATTGCCTCAGATGTACGACACCCTGCTCCGGATCGATTACAGCAGGAAAGAGATGCTGGAAGAAGCCTATCACGACCTGCAGAAAATATCCATAGATTACGGGATCCTCGAGCGTTCCGCCGAGGTAACCGTTGTCCCCGCGGATATTAACTGGAGCGATCTCGGCAGCTGGGAAGCCTACTACCAGCTTTCCGGACGGGACAAGCGCGGGAACGCCTTCCGCGGGCAGGTAATTTCAGTGGATACCGAAAACAGCCTGATTATCTCCCCGTCCCGCCTTACAGGCGCCATCGGCCTGAAGGATCTGGTAATTGTCGATACTCATGATGCTCTCCTGGTCTGCGACCGCAGTTGCAGCCAGGATGTGAAAAAAATTGTCGACCGCCTTAAAGAAAACAGCGCTGTTGAAGCCCGCGAACACCGCACTATCTACCGTCCCTGGGGCAGCTACACATCCCTGGAAACCGGGCCCGGCTACCAGGTTAAAAGGATCAACGTAAGCCCCGGTTCCCGCCTCAGCCTGCAGAGCCACCACCGGCGGGCCGAGAACTGGGTGGTTATCCGTGGTGAAGCACTGGTCACCATAGACGAGCGCCAGTTTACATTGAAGGTTGGAGAAAGAGCCTTCATACCTGTCGAGGCGCGTCACCGCCTTGAAAACCGGGGCGAAGAGGAAATGGCCCTCATCGAAGTGCAGACCGGCGATTACCTGGGGGAAGACGATATTGAGCGTTACGAGGACGACTACGGACGGATTGATTCATCCGCACCGGCACATGCCAACTCGCAGTCACAAAAAGAATCACCGGCCAGACAACACTTCCGCATCTGGCTCGGTCAGCCCGGCCTTGATCCGGAAATGAAAAAAGAACTGCAGGCCATGCAGGACGATCCCGATTCCATCGAGCGCCATTTCGGCAGTGAACTTGTCTTTGGCACCGGCGGCATGCGCGGGATCATCGGCCCCGGTCTGAACCGGATCAACCGCTATGTCATCGGCCGCGCTACCCAGGGCCTGGCCGACTATATAAACAGCAACCACCAGTCTCAACCGGCCACCGATGCCACTACCGCTGATGCTCACGAATCCCCCGGAATGATGAACCCGCCGGCCGTGGCCATCGCCTACGATACCCGCCGCAAATCGGCCTTCTATGCCGAAACAGCGGCCCTGGTCCTCGCTGCCAACGGTATCCGGGCCTTCCTGTTCAGCGATATCAGACCAACACCGGCCCTTTCCTTCGCCACCCGAGAGCTGGGCTGCGCTGCTGGCATCGTGATCACTGCCAGCCACAACCCGCCGCAGTACAACGGCTACAAAGTCTATGGCCCCGACGGTGGCCAGGCAGTCAGCCCTCTGGTGGACGAAGTAATCGCTGCTATTAAAAAAGTAGATATCTTTGCTGACGTCAAACAGTTTTCCCGTGGTGAAGCAGTCAGCCGCGGTTTACTGCAGGAAGTTGATCCGGGTCTCGACCGGCACTATATAGAAAAAGTGTCCGCCCTCTCCATGAGCAGACCCCGGGCAGTGGTCAAAACAGTTTTTACTCCCCTGCATGGTACCGGTTCGGTGTACATTCCGGACTTGCTCACCCGCGCTCCCCACGTTGATTATATCCCGGTGGAAGAGCAGATGGCTCCTGACAGCGAATTCAGCACCGTCAGCGTGCCCAACCCCGAAGATCCCGCTGCCCTGAAAATGGCCCTGGACCTTGCGGAGCAGGAAGGTGCTGAACTGGTTCTGGCCACCGATCCCGACTGTGACCGTGTCGGTGTCGCCGCCCGCGATGCTTCAGGCCGCCTCCGGATGCTAAACGGAAACCAGGTGGGTGCCCTGCTCCTGGAATATATCTGCAGCCGTCTTACCGACAGAAAGGCCATGCCGCCTGACCCTGTCCTGGTGACAACTATCGTTACCGGGCATCTTGGCCGCAAAGTAGCGGCCCACTATGGCCTGCGCGTTGTTGAAACCCTGACCGGTTTCAAATTCATCGGGGATAAAATGAAAGAGTTTGAAGAGAAGGGAGTAGGCAGTTTCGTCTTTGGATACGAGGAGTCATATGGTTACCTCACCGGCACCTTCGTCCGCGACAAGGACGCTGTTATCGCCTCTATGCTCATCGCCGAGATGGTTGCCTATTACAAGGAGCAGGGTCAGACCCTCTTCGATCTGCTTGACGAGTTGCACCGTCGCCACGGTTACCATCGTGACGAACTTCTCACCGTGGAACTGGAGGATATTTCCCAGGCCGATCGGCACGTAAACGTCTTCAAGGACCTGCCGTCCCAATTTGCCGGGCAGCAACTGGTTGTCAAAAGGGATTATGCAGAAGGGAAAGGCTGGAACCTGCAGACAGGGGAGGAATTTACTCTTACCTTGCCGCGCTCTCCGGTTCTTCACTACACCCTGGCCGACAGCACCTGGTTTGCAGTACGCCCTTCGGGCACCGAACCAAAGGTTAAGTTTTACCTGGCTGCAGCGGCTCCTGATGATGCAGCCTCTGAAGAAAAAATAGCCCGACTGCGCGAAGCCATTTTGGCCAGCCGCTAACCCTGTTTCCATCATTTATCTTAGCCTAATACATCAGGCTTGGCAAAAACAGTACGATATCGGGGAAAGCAGCCACCAGAACCGAAGCGACGATCAGGGTTATCCAGAAAGGCCACTGGGCGGCAAAAACCTGCATTGACGGTATCCTGGTAATTGATGAGGCAACCAGGCTAACCACTCCCACAGGCGGAGTCAGCAGCCCGGTGAGCAGCATCATGATAGTCATTACGCCGAACCAGACCCCGTTATAACCCAGGGACATGACAATGGGATAAATAATCGGAGTCATAATAACCAGGGTGGCCATCTCATCCATAAATGTGCCCATTACAGTATAGATGAGCAGGATGATCAGGATAATAAAAAAAGGAGCAATATGTAAACCCTCAATGAAGTCGGTAAGGGCTTTGGGAATGAGGCTCCTGGTCAGAAAAGCGCCGAAGAGCTTGCCCCCAATCAGAATGATGAAGACCATTGCTGTGATCCTGATTGAGACAAAAATTGCATCAATGAAATTAGGCCATTTCAACCTGCCAATGCTTACAGAAAAAAGAAGCGATAGGAAAGCACCCACAGCTCCTGCTTCCGTCGGTGTAAAAAATCCGCCGTAGATGCCGCCAATACTGAGCAAAAAGATCAGGGGAATGGCCCATACATATTTTATCTTTTTCCATGGGAAGGGAATTTTGTCAGTGATAGCTGCCGGGGCAAGCCTGGGCTTCCACAGCAAAACCAGGTAGACAGTGATCATCAGCAAAACCATGGTCATAATCCCGGGCAGGAAACCGCCGATAAGCACCTGGCCGATGGATTCTTCAGTCAAAGCACCGTATACAACGAGGGCGGTGCTGGGAGGAATAACCACACCCAGGGTTGAGCCGACGGCCGAAACACCGGCGGCAAAACCGGGATCGTATTCATATTTGCGCATCTCGGGCACCGCCACCGCGGCAATGGTGGAAACGGAAGCGACCACGGAACCGCAGACTGCACCGAAGGCAGCCCCGGCGCCGATAGTAGCAATGGCCATGCCGCCCTTAACTCTGCCGATAAGCCCGTTAATTACCTCGTACAGATCGGCCCCAAGGTTAGCCTTCGACAGGAAGAGACCCATCAGGACAAAGAGCGGAATTACACTGAAACTGTAATTCTGGGTAATTAGAATGATATCGATGCCCAGCTTGTTGAGCGCAGGCCAGAAAGAAGAAAGCATAATATTGCCGACTATGGCCACAATGGTCATGGCAATACCTACGGGAACACGGATTAAAAGGAGGACGAGCATAACAATAATCCCAAGGATGCCAATTTCAATCGACGTCATTGCTCATTATCCCCCCTTCTTTAAGGAACAGCAGATCGGCGATGATAGAAAGGAAGTAGCCGATCAGTCCCACCGCAGCAAGTAAAACCACCGGCCAGTGAGGAATTTTCAATATAGCCGTAGTTGCATTGGTAGCGATAAGCTGCTGGCCGTAAAAGTAAACAACATAGCACATGAGGGCGGTGATGATCAAATAAATAATTGAACTGAGATAGGAAATAAAGCGTTTACCCCTGAAGGGCAGGCGATCATAGAGGACATCGATTACTACGTGATCCCTGTAATGCTGGGCATGACCGACTGCGTAAAAAACGATGAAGGTCAGGAACACAGAAGTGAGTTCGTAACTACCCCCGATCGGCTGGTTAAGAAAACTGCGCATTATTACGTCTGCAACAGTAAGGATCATCAGCGCAACCAGGGTGAAACCGCTGATATACTGCATGTAGTAATTAATTTTTTTGATTTTTCCCCGCAATAAAAGCACCTCCCATTATTGGGCATGGGTAAAAATTTTAATGTCATCGAAAAGGTGCCCCTTCATTAAGCGTTATCATTATAATCCCGTATATATTAACCCGGGAGATGATCTTCAGGGACAGAAGTAAAAGGGTTACAGTGGCTACTTAAGGAAGCCACTGTAACCGGTAAAACACTCTAATTAAAGGTAACCAGGATGGTGCCAGGATCTGCTTATCTCAGGCCGTCCCTGATGGAGATGAGCTGATCATAGAATTCCTGGGCATTATAACCTTTTTCGGTCATTTCGACAATGTAATCTTCCACTACCGGCGAAGCCAGCTCGGCAAAAGCGGCTTTGTCTTCCGGGGTCAGGTAGTAGATCTCCATGCCGTCTGCTTCCATGGCATCCAGGCCGACCTGGTGCAGTTCGTCGTAATACTGTGCCGACTTAATGCTCAACGCTTCACCGCCGATAGTTTCAAACAGCTCCTGGTCTTCGGGGGTGAGCTTATTCCAGGCGTCCCAGCTCATGCACATAAGCATGGGTGAAACATAGAGGTTCATCCCTTCAGTACCATACTGCAGCACTTCATTGAGCCTGTAAGTGGGAATGGCGGAAGCCCCGGTGGCCAATCCGTCGACCACACCGCGTTCAATGTTGTCATAGGCATCGGGCATGGGCATGCCGGCTGTGGTTGCTCCGAACCTGGCCAGCGATTTGTCAACCATGGGGCTGGCACTTCTCAGTGCAACCCCCTCAAGATCTGCGGGGCCCTGGATCGCTTTGTTCGAAGTATAAACGTCGCTGACATCGCCTGTATAGAAGTTGAAGACTTTAAAGGCGCTGTATTCTTCCTGGAATTCTTCGTTCTGTTCCAGCAGGCCCCAGATTGTTCTGGTTGCTTCTTCTCCTGAATTAAAGTGATCGAAGAACTCGATCATTTCAGTCATGGGGAAACGGCCTGCTGTGTAGCCCTGGATGGTCCAGACCATATCCACGGCGCCCGTGGTTACATCATCAACAGCTGAGGTTCCAGTGGTAATGGAACCACCGGGATGCAGGTTGATGACAATCCTGCCTTCACTTTTTTCCATGATTTCTTCAACAAAGGGGACAATAATGTCCACATGGTGGTGGTGAGTAGCCGGGAAAGGGTGAGCGAAGGTGAGCTCCACTACTTCAGCCGGTTCTTCATCAGCCGGTTCTTCGTCAGCTGGTTCTTCGTCAACTGTTTCTTCGTCAGCCGGCGGTTCGGCAGTATCTCCACCGCATCCGACAACGCTGAACAGCAGTGCAAAGGCCAATAATAATCCGAAAAACATCATCAGTTTTTTGTTCATTTTTTACCCTCTCTTTGGTGATAATATAAAACTTAAACGTAAACATTGCGACGGTTTCCTAACAGTAACCTTAGCTCCGGGTATCACCTCCAGCAGGTCAAAATTTATGCCTTTCATTCCGACCTTACGACCGGTTGGACATCAGCAAAACAGGCCTGCAGCGATTGGCAAATAAAGTAATTCATATACTAATTATGTATATAAAAGATATCGTATTACTATCAGCTTGTCAAATGTCTATATATATATAGTATTGAACAAAATAATGATTTAATATATTATTTTTATATGGATAAAGTAGACACCATCATTATCGGGGCCGGTGTAATCGGCCTGGCTGTTGCCGCCCGGCTCTCCGCCCAACAAAATGCCCGGACTTTTGTCCTCATGGAGAAGCG
>JAGYMW010000021.1 GCA_018400435.1 Bacillota bacterium
CCGACCTCTGGGTTATGAGCCCAACGAGCTACCAGACTGCTCCACCCCGCGATCTATTGGTGGAAGTTGACGGTTTCGAACCGCCGACCCCCTGCTCGTGAAGCAGGTGCTCTCCCGCTGAGCTATTCGCCCAAAAAATGGTGACCCCTAGGGGATTTGAACCCCTGTTGCCAGCTTGAAAGGCTGGTGTCCTAACCGATTAGACGAAGGGGCCAGGAAAATTGGTGGGCCCACCAGGACTCGAACCTGGGACCAACCGGTTATGAGCCGGTAGCTCTACCAGCTGAGCTATGGGCCCGTTTCGCTAATCACAGCATTTTTCAAGAACACTTATCTTACAGCTATATGAGTTTAGCATAATGGCAAGTGAGTTGTCAAGAATAAGAAAAGCGGTTAAAATAAAAAATAGCGCTTTATAATAGGAGGAATAACGATGTTTAACATTGTCGATGAATTTGATATCAAGCTCACAACAGAAGATATTTTAAAAGGGCAGGGCATCGATCCGGGCAGGGCTTCTGAGCGCCTGCACAAACTATCCGAATCTGTAATAGAAGAAGCCTACAGCCTGATTAAGCCTGCGGCAATCTATACTCTGCGCAATGTCAACGCTTTTGAAAACAAAACAATCGTCTTTGACGGCGGCACTTTTGAAGGATCACTCGTCGCCCAGTCCATGGCTGGCGCTGCTGAAATCTACATTGCAGTCTGCACGATTGGCACGGAGCTTGAGGAACGGGTGGAAAAATTGATGGATGAAAATCCGGTCATAGGCGTCACCCTCGACGGGGCTGGAGTGGCTGCCGTCGGTAAAGTTTCACAAACGGTGGAAGATTTGATCTGTTCCGAAGCTTACAAGCTTGACCTAAGTCTCGGCATGCGGGCTGAGCCTGGCCAGGAAGGATGGCCCATCGAGCAGCAACGGCAAGTTTTTTCTATTCTCCCCGCCGATAAAATTGGCGTTCACCTGACTAAAAACTGTCTGATGATGCCCCGGAAAACACTTTCTTTTGTCATTCCACGGGGCAAAAACCTGGATAACAGTATTGCCCCCTGCGACATCTGTTCAAAAAGGGACCGCTGCGGCTGGCGAAATAAGAAAAAAGCCACCACCTGAAGAGATAGCATTTAATTTTTTAGTTTAGTAAAAATTACAATCTGACCTAAAGAGAGGATCGACAGTTTGCTCGATCCTCTCTCCTGTTTGTTTTTTCTACCAAGCTAAAGAATTGCCCTGTAAAAAATACTGCCACCTTTTTTAGGGTTAAGCTTCTTTATGTATCCCGTCCACATCGGAGACTATGCAGGCCAACCTGTATTATGGCCAAACACTCAGGTCCATTTAAATTTTGGATATAAAAATATAAAAGGCAGAACCACGTTATGTGAGGTTCTGCCTTGATTATTTCTGGCTCCCCAGGCAGGACTCGAACCTGCAACCTACCGGTTAACAGCCGGTCGCTCTGCCATTGAGCTACTGAGGAATCTTCAATCAGCACTAGTATTATACAAAATGGAGAGGACCCCGTCAAGAGTTTGCCCAACCTGCGGAATAATTTTCCCGGCTATTTTCTCACGCTTTTTATTCCAGGTAATCGCGCAGGCGCTTGCTGCGCATTGGATGGCGCAGTTTGCGCAGGGCTTTGGCCTCAATCTGACGGATACGCTCACGGGTCACCCCGAAGTACTGTCCTACTTCCTCAAGGGTTCTTGAACGACCGTCGTCAAGCCCGAAGCGCAGTCGCAGGACTTTTTCCTCCCTGGCAGAAAGGGTTTCGAGCACATCTTCGAGCTGCTCTTTCAGCAGTTCGAAAGCGGCTGCATCTGCCGGAGCCTGGGCCTCGTGATCTTCGATGAAATCACCGAGGTGGCTGTCATCTTCTTCACCGATTGGTGTTTCCAGCGATACTGGTTCCTGGGCAATCTTGAGAATCTCGCGCACCCGATCTTCGCTGATGTTCATTTCCTCGGCAATTTCTTCGGGCAACGGTTCCCGGCCCAGTTCCTGAACCAGCTGACGGGAAATCCGGATCAGCTTGTTAATTGTTTCGACCATGTGGACCGGAATGCGGATCGTCCGGGCCTGATCAGCGATAGCCCTGGTGATGGCCTGGCGGATCCACCAGGTAGCATAGGTGCTGAACTTGTATCCTTTACGATAATCAAACTTCTCGACCGCTTTAATCAGGCCAAGGTTTCCTTCCTGTATCAGGTCAAGAAAAAGCATCCCTCTACCGACATACTTTTTGGCAATGCTAACTACTAAACGCAGGTTTGCTTCAGCCAGGCGGCGCCTCGCGTCATCACTGTTCTGTTCAATCGCCTGAGCCAGTTCCACTTCTTCTTCAGAGGTCAGCAGGGGAATTTTTCCGATCTCTTTCAGGTACATGCGAACCGGATCGTTTACGGCAACCCCTTCCGGAACAGAGAGCAGTTTGGTTGCTGATTCTTTGCTATCGTTATCGTCATCATCGTCATCACTTTCATCATCAGCTGATTCATCGACATCTGCCGATGGATCGTCGGTAATATCAATGCCATTTTGGATTAAACTGTCATAAAAAGTGTCGAGTGCTTCTACCGATAGTTCGTAGGGCTGCAGGGTTTCAATGATCTCCTTGTAGCTGATTGAGCCCTTGGTTTTGCCATGCTCCATCAGTTCATGCTGAGCATCTTCCAAAGAGATCGTTTTTTCGGTATCCTTAGTCATTGAAATCCCCTCCTTTCCCATTACGGTAAGAGCCGCTGTCTTGACATTGCAGTATATTCCGGTTCTTACGCAAAAATTCCGTTATTTCTTCTTCAGTTCCGCTGGCTTCCAACTCTTTAAGCTTATTCACAAGTTCTGTTCGCTTTTTATTTTCCCAGGACTGCTTCAGCTCCCAGAAACAATCTTCTGCCATACGTTTCGCTGTCCGGGAAGACAAATCCTGCATTGAAGGATCAGTCGCCGCTTCGGTAATCAATTTTGTCGTCTGCGGATCAGAAAACCGATTAAGCAGTTTTTCTGCACTGCAGGTCACTTCTCCTGCTGAATAATGCCAAATTGCTTCAACTATCTCTCTAATTCGTTCATCTTTAATATATTCAGGTTCTAAAAGATTTCGCCCTCTCTCTGCAATTTCCTTGCTCTGAAGCATTAAAGACAGTAATATTTTTTCCGCCCGGACTATTTTATCCCTGTCTGGAAATGTTTTAATTCCCCCCTCAGGTTGTTCACGACGACGAGTTCCGGTTCTTCTCCTTCTTTTCAGTTCCTGGCGCAGGGCTTCTTCTTCCACATTCAAAACTTCGGCCGCTTTTTTCAAATAGTGATCCTGTTCCACCTGGTTGACAGCAGCATTAAGGAAAGCCATTAACTCTTCCGTGTAATCGATCCTGCCTTTCTCGGAAATAAGATCGTATCTCTCTTTAAGAACGGCCAACCGGTATTCCATAAGCGGTTTGGCCCTGTCGAGCAGGGTTTTAAATGAATCGGCCCCTTTTCCCCGGATATAGCTGTCGGGATCGCTCCCGGCGGGCATTTCGGCCACCCTTACCAGGCAGCCAGTGCGCTGCAGAATTGCCAGCCCCCGCCAGGTGGCTGCTTCTCCCGCTGCATCAGAGTCGTATGCGGTAATTACCGTTTCGGCCTGATGGCGTAGCAGGCGTCCCTGTTCGGCCGTTAAAGCGGTGCCCAGGGAAGCGACCACATTTTTTATGCCGGCCTGATAAGCGGTGATCATGTCGGTATATCCTTCCATGACCACGGCCGATTTCAGCCTGCGGATTTCTTCTTTGGCCAGATTTAATCCGTAGAGCATGAGCCCTTTTTCAAAAACCGGAGTCTCCGGCGAATTGAGGTATTTAGGGCCGCTCTTATCCCCTTCAGAAAGCGTGCGTCCGCCAAACCCGGCTATTTTTCCACTGATATTGGCTATTGGAAAAATGAGTCTATCCCTGAAGCGATCGTAATACCCCTTTTCTTTCCCCGGAGAAACAAGCCCGGCTTTGACCATCATTTCGGGAGCAAATCCTTTTTTGCGGGCAAAATTAAAAAACCCGGTCCAATCAGCCGGAGCATAACCCAGCATAAATGTTTCGATAGTAGAACCGTTAATCCCTCTTTTTTGCAAATAATCAAGCGCTTTTTTACCCGTATTCGATTTTGTCAGGCAGTATGCATAAAAACTAGCTGCCATCAGGTTCAGCCTGTAGATCTTTTCTTTATAGTTTTCTTCCCCGGAAGTCCTTTTCTCGGGTTCCGGTATGCGCACCCCGGCCCTGCGGGCCAGAAAACGGGCGGCCTCGGGAAATGTCATTTTTTCCATCTGCATGATCAGGCTGAAAACGTTGCCTGAGGCTCCGCAGCCAAAACAGTGATAGAGCTGCTTGTCCGGTGATACGGTAAAGGACGGAGTCTTTTCGCTGTGGAAAGGACAGAGGCCAACCATGTTTTTCCCCCTGCATTCCAGCTTGATATACTCTCCCACCAGCGTGACAAGGTCGGTGCGCTGCCTGATTTCATCGATTATTTCTTCTGGTATACCCTGCGCCATCTTCACACCCTCTGTACGGCAAAAATCTTTTTACCTCGTCCTGCGGCGATCTCCCCGGTAAAGATAACAAAACCCCATCTCCGCAGTGAGACGAGGTAATCCCGAATCCTTCTTTTTCGAAGGCTATTGAAGTAAATGCTGCTGCAGGAACCTCCCCTCATCTCATTGACTATTTAAGGCATTGAATAGTTCTATTCGACGAGACTGGTCCCATTCCTGCTTAAAAAACATATTTTTAAAAAAACGTAGTAAATCTATAGAAATACAATCCAAACAACAGGGAACAAATAAAACAAGCCCCGGCCCAAATATCTTACCGGGGCTTGCGGCAACTCATTTATAATAATTTTTTAAGAAACAGGTTCTTTCAGCTTCTCAGCCATTTCAGCAATTATTTCGTCAATACGACTGATTTCTTCGCCGGGTAAGGTCGTGTAAGTAACACGATCTCTTCCCATACCCAGCATTTCCAACAAATCGCCGAGATGACCGACCTTTTTCTCCGTCCAGTAATCGACATCTTTATACTGGCAGGCGAATTTTCCGGTTTCGCCACAGCCGACGATAACCACTCCGTCAATGCCCAGTTCGAAAGCCTTCAAAACATCAACCGTATCCAGTTTACTTACACAGGGATAGCGAACATTTGCAACATTTTTGGGCCACTCTTTTTGGACAAATTCAGGCAAAGCAAAAGCACCATAGGCACAGGTAATGGCCAGTATTGCCGGTTCTCCGTTGCGGTGAGCCAAAACTTCTTTCACCGCCGGTTCGATGGAGTCAACAGCCTCTTCCACGTACGAAGCGTGGAACTTGATGGCATATACCGGGCAGATGCTGAGGCAAAGCCCGCAGGCCTGGCATTGTTCGTAGCGGATGGTCACTGTGCCGTCCTTGTTCACTATGGGCACATCGTAGGGGCAAATCCTGACGCAGCTGAGGCAGTTGGTACAGAGATCTTCGTCCTGGACGGCTCCGGCGCCACATGAAAGGCAGCGGCGTGCTTCAAGTATCGCCGTTTCGACATCAAAACCCAGTTCGGCCTGTTTAAAATGACGGACCCTTTCCTCGGGAGTCATGATCGGTATGGTATAGCGTTCGCGGTGTTCTACATTTTCGCCCACCGCTGAATCAAGTTTATCCAGGACCGGCACTTCTTCCAGTTCTGCCTTGTCGAAGGGTTTCCCTTCGAGGTAAGAAGCAACCGCTTCTGCTGCCGCCCGTCCATCACCCATGGCCTGAACGGCGGTGCCGGGACCGGTTACAACTTCACCGCAGCTAAAAACGCCTTTCCTGCTGGTAGTCATCTTCTGCGGATCATAAACAATCCGCCCGCGCTCGTCAATCTCGACTTCACCGCGCACCGGTTCGGGATCTCCTCCCTGGCCGATAGCAAAAATGACGATGTCTCCATCGAGCACTTCTTTGCATTCTTCATTCATGGTCGGGTTAAAACGGCCCGCATCGTCAAAAACGCAGGTGCACTCGATCAACTCGAGGCCGGTGATTTTACCGTTTTCCCTGACTATTGCTTTCGGACCCCAGGCAGGATTGACCTCGACGCCGTCTTCTTTCGCTTCTTCAATTTCCCAGGGGAAAGCGGGCATTTCATCGGCGCTTTCGAGGCAGGCCAGCTTCACTTTGCCGGCACCGGATCGAACAGCTGAACGGGCCACATCCATCGCCACATTGCCCCCGCCGATTACAATCACCGTGGGACTACCTTCAAATTTAAATCCCTTGCGCTTTACATTCTGCAGGAAAGGCAGGGCGTTGAGAACTCCGTCTCCTTCGCCGCCGGCAATATTAAGACCGCGACTTACCGGAAGCCCCATGGCCAGGAGAATAGCTTGATAACCTTCTTTTTCCAAGCTCTCGATGGTAATATCTTTCCCCAGCTCTACACTGTACTTAAACTTAACACCCTGTTCAGCAATTTCTTCAATATCCTTGTCAATTACTTCATCCGGCAAACGGTAAAGAGGGATATAGTGCCGGGCGGCTCCGCCGGCAGCATCTTCTCGTTCAAATACAGTCACATCGGCACCCAGGCGAGCCAGGTCAAAAGCAGCAGTCAGGCCGGCCGGACCGGCGCCGATTACAGCCACTTTACCGCTTAATTTACGATCGCCGGAAGGAGGTAGCATTCCGGCTTTGCCGTGCTCCACGGCAAAACGTTTCAAACCGCGGATGGAGAGCGGTTCGTCCACGTCGTTGCGGCGGCAATCATCTTCACAATGATGAGCACAAATAGTGCCGCAAACAAAGGGCAGTGGGTTCGTTTCTTTGATTATCGCCAGCGCCTTGTCAAAATCACCGGTGGCTATTGCCAGCAGGTAATCGCGGCAACCCTGGTGCAACGGACAGGCTGACTGACAGGGAGGATGAGTATCGGTCAATTTTAAACCCTGGTTATCAAGCTGAATCAATTAGATCACTCCTTGCAAAAATTTAAACTTATTATACATTCGTCATTAATAACAATTCTCCTTTTTATATCAAGTGACTATTTAAAGATTGAATCTTAAAAATAATTTATATTCATAGGGCTAAAGAGCAACCCTTGCCGCAGCCAGCCGGGCGATGGGCAGCCGGAATGGTGAACAGCTGACATAGTCGAGGCCGGTATCATGGAAAAATTTGATGGAAGCGGGATCTCCACCGTGCTCACCGCATACCCCCACTTTCAAGCCCGGCCTGCTCTGCCGGCCTTTGGCGATAGCCATCTCAACTAGCTGGCCCACCCCGTCGCGATCAATTTCAGCAAAGGGATTGGCCCGCAGGATCTTTTTCTGAAGGTAAAAGGGTAAAAATTTACCTTCTGCGTCATCGCGGCTGTATCCAAGGGTTGTCTGAGTCAAATCGTTTGTCCCGAAGGAGAAGAAAGATGCGATCTCAGCCAGCTGATCGGCAACCATGCAGGCCCGGGGCAGTTCGATCATTGTTCCTGCAAGATACGTAATTTTTTGGTTTTTCTCCTTGAATATTTCTTCAGCTGTGTCGTCCACCAGTTTTTTCATCAGTTCCATCTCTTCGCGGTGACCGACCAGGGGAATCATAATTTCAGGCTGCAGATCAGCGGCGGGAATACCCTCTTCCAACAGCTCAAAAACGGCCAGGAATATAGCCCTGACTTGCATCCGGTATATTTCGGGATAAACCAATCCCAGGCGGCACCCGCGATGCCCGAGCATAGGGTTAAATTCGGTAAGGGAGTTCACCTTCTGGAGGAGATTTTCTTTTTCCTGCAGCAGTTTGGCATCTCCGCCCTCACGCTGCAGTCGATCCACTTCCACCAGCAGTTCTTCCCGGTCAGGTAAAAACTCATGCAGCGGTGGGTCGAGAAGGCGAATGGTCACCGGTAAACCGGCCATTTCTTTGAAGATTCCCTTGAAGTCTCCCTGCTGCAGGGGCAGGAGATCGGCCAGTGCTCTTTCCCTTTCCTCCAGGTTGGAAGCAAGAATCATTTTCTGGACCAGGGGCACGCGGTCGGCAGCCATAAACATATGCTCCGTCCGGCAGAGGCCGATACCCTGGGCTCCCAGTTCTACGGCCCGGCGGGCATCTTCCGGGTTGTCTGCATTGGCCCTTACTTTCAGCTTTTTAAAATCGTCTGCCCAGCCGAGCAGCTGGTGAAATTCATCGCTGAACTGGGGCTCAATGAGGGGCACATCGCCCAAAATCACCTGGCCCGTACCGCCGTCAATCGATAAAATGATTCCTTCTTGATATTCCTCACCCTTGACATAAAAACGGCCTTTGGACAAATCGATTCTTAAATCTTCGCAGCCGCTGACACAGGGTTTGCCCATACCACGGGCAACAACAGCAGCATGGCTGGTCATCCCACCCCGGCTGGTTAAAATCCCCTGGGCGGCAATGATGCCGTGGATATCATCGGGAGTGGTTTCCGGCCGCACCAGTAAAATCTTTTCTCCTTCCTGGGCCATCTCCTGAGCCCGATCGGCATCAAAGACCACTTTCCCTGAAGCAGCACCCGGCGATGCGGGTAGTCCTTTGGTAATGACATTCTTTTTGACGTCGGGGTCAATCCGCCAATGCAGGAGCTGATCCAATTGATCCGGTTCAATGCGCTGCAGAGCTCTGGGCCTGTCAATTAATCCTTCCCGAACCATGTCAACGGCAACTCGAACAGCCGCTGCAGCAGTTCTCTTCCCGGTTCGGGTCTGCAGCATGTAAAGTTTGCCCTGTTCAATGGTGAATTCAATGTCCTGCATGTCGAGGTAATGTTTTTCCAGTTTTTGGCACGCCTCGAGGAATTGCTTGTAGACCTCTGGCATATCTTTATCCAGATCGCTCAGGTCCCGGGGCGTGCGGATCCCCGCCACCACATCTTCTCCCTGAGCATTAAGGAGGTATTCACCGTAAATAAGCGGTTCACCGGTGGATGGGTTGCGGGTGAAAGCAACTCCCGTCCCGCTGTCATTACCGAGATTGCCATAAACCATGGCCTGAACGTTGACTGCGGTGCCCAGGTTGTCGGGAATACGATTTGCCTGGCGGTAAACCACGGCCCGGTCTGTGTTCCACGATTTGAATACTGCTTCTACGGCCAGGAAAAGCTGCTCCTGCGGATCCAGGGGAAAATCACTGCCCGTCTCCTTGCGGACAATCTTTAAAAATCGTTCTGCAATTTTTTCCAAATCGGTTTCCTCCAGCTCGGCATCGCTGTGAACTTTCTTTTCTTTGCGGGCTGCGGTGAGAACGTTTTCAAAATGATGGCTGCCCACTTTTAGCACCACATCGGCAAACATTTGAATAAAGCGGCGGTAGCAGTCAAGGGCAAAGCGGCGATCACCAGCTTGATCGGCCAGATATTCTACCGTGGTAGGGTTTAAGCCAAGATTGAGAATCGTATCCATCATCCCGGGCATGGAAATTACCGCTCCTGAACGAACGGAGATAAGCAGAGGCGGTTTTTCACCAAATCGCTTGCCCGTTTTCTCTTCGAGCAGACTGAGATTCTCGAGAATCTCTTCTTTCAGTTCGGACCAGAGATTTTTGTGCTCCTTTAAATACATGTTGCAGGCTTCGGTGGTAACGGTAAAGCCTGGTGGAACAGGAAGGCCAATGCTTGCCATCTCCGCCAGTCCGGCTCCTTTGCCGCCAAGCAGGCTTTTCATTGACATGTTACCCTCTTCAAATGGATAAACATACTGCTCGGGTTTCATTCTTTTTGTCCTCCTTTAATTACCTGGATAATCCTGCTGGCCACTTCTTCGACCGCCTTGGTTGAAACATCGAAAACAGTGCAGCCGATTTTTTTCATCACCCTCCGGGCATAGGCCAGTTCTTCTTCAATTCTTTCCACCGCTATATAATTGGCATCATCTTCCAGACCAAGAGATTTAAGCCTTTCTTTCCTGATTGTCCGCAGCTGGTAGGGGTCAATTATCAGGCCGATAATTTTCTGTGGACCAATCCAGAACAGCTCCTCGGGTAACTCAACTTCAGGGACAAGCGGCACATTGGCCGCTTTCAGACCCTGATGAGCAAGATACATGCTAAGAGGGGTTTTTGAAGTGCGGGAAATACCGACCAGAACCACATCGGCTTTCAGCAAGCCACGCGGATTTTTACCGTCGTCGTTCTTGACAGCAAACTCCACTGCTTCTACGCGACGAAAGTAATTTTCATCGAGACGCCGGACCTTTCCAGGCTCGAAAACAGGCTGTTCACCGGTGATCCGGTTAAAAGCCTCAATCAGTGAACCGAGGATATCGGCCGTCGGAATATCTTCATGGGCGGCAACTTCTTTAACCATGGCCTGACGCAGTTCAGGAACAATCAGGGTATAGGCAATGATTGCTTTGCTGTCTGCAGCTTCCCGAACGATTGAGCGAATCTGTTCCCTGTCTTCCACAAAGGGGACCCGGCGCATCTTTACTTTTCCCGTGTCATACTGGCTGGCTACTGCTTTGACAACAAACTCGGCCGTATCGCCAATTGAATCGGATACCACATAGACAATGGGCCTTTCTTCATTGTTGTCCATCTGATGACCTCCATAAGGCTGGTATGGCAACCGCCTGCGACTATCGTAAAGCCTGTTTATATATACTTTACCCGGCACTGAACTTCCTGCTTCTATGATTCGTTTTGCGACACCGGCAGTTTGGAAAAATCAGCCACCTGATTGAAAAGCTCTTTCAGGGCAAAAAGCAGGTTTAGCCTGTTGGTCCTGATCCTGTCATCGTCAACCATTACCATTACATGGTCAAAAAAGCCGTCGACAGATTTCCTCAGGTGCTGCAGCTCTTCAAGACAGCGTGCCAGATCTTCCGTGCTGTCAAAAGCCAGTTTCGCTTTTAAAAAGGCATGATAGAGTTTCTTTTCCGATTCCTCCTGCAGGAGAGCAACATCAACTTTTTCTTCGGCCTCTTTTGGTGCCAGATTGGCTACCCGGTTATAGGCCGTGATCACATCGTCCATGAGGGGCCCCTGTAGATATTCGGTAAGGCTGATGGCACGTTTAAAAAGGGCCGAGACTGTATTGACAGACACTCCCAACACCGCTTCAATAACCTCGAAGGTGATTTCCATCTCCTGCATGGCAAAGCGGATTCTCTGAGCAAAGAAGTCTTTGAGATCGGCTGTCAATTCTGCCCGTTTCTGTTCTGTCAGTTCTTCTTCCATGGTCGTAGCAAGCACATCAAGCGATATTTTAATATACTTATCCAGAGGCAGGTTTAGATCCAGCCGCTGCAGAATGGTCACCGCACCCTGGGCCTGGCGCCGCAGAGCATAAGGATCCTGGGAACCGGTGGGCTGAATACCGACGGCAAAACAACCGGCCAGGGTATCGATGCGATCAGCCAGCGAAACAATAGCCCCCTGCAGCGTTTTAGGAATTCTGTCGCCGCCAAAACGCGGCAGGTAATGCTCAAAAATGGCTACAGCTACCTCTTCGGGCTCACCGCTGATCCTGGCATATTCCCTGCCCATGACCCCCTGCAGTTCGGTGAATTCCCTGACCATGTCGGTAACAAGGTCAGCCTTGCAAAGATGGGCTGCCCGGGAAGTCTTTTCGATTTTCTCGTTCGGCATGCCCAGTTCACGGCCAAGTTCTTCGGCCAATTTTACCAGGCGCTGGCGTTTTTGCTCCAGGCTGCCCAGCTGTTCGAGAAAAACAACTCCGCTCAACTTCTCAACGTAATATTCCAGGGGCCGTTTGCAGTCTTCATCAAAAAAGAAGCGAGCATCGGCTAAACGGGCCTGCAGCACCTTGGAATATCCACGCCGGATATTTTCGTGAAACCGGTTATTGCTAATGCCCACAAAGAAGGGCAGCAGGTCACCATTATCTTCTCCGACCAGAGGGAAGTAGCGCTGATGATGTTGCATGGTAGTAATGAGAACTTCCGGCGGCAGGTCAAGATAAGCTTCATCATAATAACCGTCAACCGCTACCGGGTATTCCACGAGATAAAGGACTTCTTCGAGCAAATCATTGTCTATTAGGGGCCGTCCGCCCTTTTCAGCGGCCTTTTCAGCCAGCTGCCGGCGGATTATTTCAAGACGGCGCTCCGGATCAACTATGACGAATTTTTCTTCCAGTGTTTTGTAGTAATGCTCAACACTGTTTATGACCACGGCCTCCGGGGCAAGGAAACGGTGCCCGTATGTCCGGTTGGCAGAATTGATCCCCGCATAGCTGAAAGAAACGGGATCCCCATCATACAGGGCCATGATCCAGCGGATCGGGCGGGCAAAACGGATTTCCCTGCTCTGCCAGTACATAGGCCGCGGGAAATTCAACTTTTGTATCAAACGGGGCAGTAGTTCCGGCAGGACATCCGTCGTATCTTTCCCGGTCACCTTTTGATGGAGAACAATATACTGAGCCCCTTTTATTTCTTTCTCTTCTATATCACCGGCTGCGGCATTCCTGCTTTTCAAAAAACCTTCCAGGGCCCTGGTCGGACTGCCCTCTGCATCATAGGCCCGATCAACAGGTGGCCCCTTGATAGTTTCAACCAGATCAGGTTGCCTGTCAGCAAGTTCCCGTACCACCAGGGTCAGACGGCGGGGAGTGCCGGCAATATCTATTTTTTTGAATTCAAACCGGTTTTCCGCCAGCATGGCTTTTGCTTCAACAGCCAGCTGCTGCAGGGCCCCTGACATGAAACGGGAAGGGATCTCCTCACAACCTATTTCCAACAACAAATCGTATCCTGCGGTCATCTGGCTTCACCTCCAGCAAGCAGGGGATAACCGGCTTCTTCCCGCTGTGTTAGATAACATTCTGCACACAACCTGGCCAGAGTGCGCACCCGTCCGATGTAAGCGGCTCTTTCAGTTACACTGATTGCACCACGCGCATCAAGATTATTGAAAGTGTGCGAGCATTTCAGGATATAATCATAAGCCGGGAAAACCAGGTTCGCTTCCAGCAGCCGTTTGGCTTCTCTTTCATAATCGGCAAAGAGCCTGAAAAGAAGCTCCAGATCGGCATAATCGAAGCTGTAGCTGGACTGCTCCCACTCTACCCGCTGAAATATTTCGCCGTAGGTAATAGAATCGGTCCAGTTCAGATCAAAGACATTGTCACAATCCTGTAAATACATGGCAATTCTTTCCAATCCATAGGTCAGCTCTACCGGCACCTGTTCAACATCAAACCCGCCGACCTGCTGAAAATAGGTAAACTGGGTAATCTCCATACCATCAAGCCATATTTCCCAGCCCAGGCCCCAGGCCCCGAGAGTGGGCGCTTCCCAGTTATCCTCGACAAACCGGATGTCATGCTCGAGAGGATCAAGTCCGAGATAGGCCAGGCTGTCCAGGTATTTCTGCTGGATATCGGCCGGGGCAGGTTTCAAAATAACCTGGTACTGCAAATGCTGGTAGAGCCGGTTCGGGTTTTCACCATACCGGCCGTCGGCCGGCCGCCTTGAAGGTTCCACGTAAGCAACCGACCATGGTTCGGGTCCCAACGATTTCAAAAAGGTAGCCGGGTTCATCGTCCCCGCCCCTTTTTCGACATCGTAGGGCTGCCAGATGAGACAGCCTTTTGAAGCCCAGTATTCCTGGAGTTTCATCATGATTGTCTGCAGATTCAAATTTATACCTCCCAAACGTGACTGATCAACAGTCCTTCTGTCACGAAAAAATAAAAATCCCATCCCCCTGGTTCATAACCATAGGGACGGGACATGTTCCCGCGGTTCCACCCTATTTGGCTCCACTTAATAGTAAGCAGAACCCTCTTCTTTGTTCTTCTAAAGCTCGAGAACGCCATTCACCGGATTCTCGGCCGGGCTTGCACCATCCCCGATTCGCTGAATGCTCCAAGAGAACCTTCCGGTTACTTCTTTCTCTCATTGCTCCACTGCTATTCGATTATTAGAATATTAACAATAGGCCACGACTTTGTCAAGGACACAGAGGGACGTGACTCAGGAGGACAGTTCTTTTGTGCCCTTAAAATAGCAAATACATGATGCAAGAATGTTTACCGGGCACCGGCAAAAGATACAAAATAACCGCTCTGTCCTTCAAACCGCTCCCGTTTTTTAACAAAGAAAAGATGCAAAAGATCGAGTGGCGCAGGGGAATTTTATCCCTGCTCTCTCACAAAACCGGATGTGGACCTCTCGATATGGTACACAACCGTCCCCTGTGTCATACTAAGAAGGGAACAGTTTGCTTAAATTGGCTAAGGCTTCCTTTATTGACTGTTCGCGACGGGATCCCGCCCAGACGACAATTTTTGACCCCACTACCCTTGCTCCCCGTAATTCACATTCCTTCTTCATGAAAGAGATGGCCCCGGTCCCCCCCAGCCACAAAACTGGAATCTGCTTGGTAACAAAAAGGGCTATTTTTTTACCCTCCATTTTCGGAAGGCTTTGCATATACTTTTTCATGACCGGGTTCAGGGAAAAGGCCTGTACCGGAGCACCGAAAACCAGGGCATCGTAATTGTCAACTTCCGGAGCATTAACAATCTCAAATTTGCCGGGCTGAGCGGGAATTTTGCCCTCAATGGTTATCTCTTCAATATTTACCTGGTGGCCCGCTCCTTCCAGTGTTTTTAATAATTTACCGGCGACAGTTTTTGTATTCCCCGTCTGCGAGTAATAAATGATTCCGATTTTCATAATATTTCCTCCAGCTGTAAATAAGTTAATCGGCAGAACCTGAAAGTGCGTCTTCAACCGCCTTAAGGATGACCATGCTGCTGTAAGTAGCACCGGATACCGTATCAACCTCAAGGCTCTGCTTTTCAATAACGTCATCCAGGATAACCTCTGCTGCCCCAACCTGGTCGTTCTGGTGTTTTAACAGCTCAATAGCAGTGATGGCCTGGTCATTAACGGTTACTTCCACTTCAACGGCCACCGGAAAAACCTCATAAGTACCCCTGTGCTGACCATCAGCAACACTGTGAAGATCAATTTCTCCCAGAGTTTGTTCAGAAAGCTGCTCCAGGTTTGATTTTACATTGACCATTACAGACCGGACCGCAAAAATAACGATCATGACGATGACCGCCAGCACTATGAGGATTACCTTTTTCTTCTTTTTCATTAACAAAATCCGCCTTTGTTTTAAATCATCTGCCGTTCGGTTAATCGTCTGAAGAACAAATGTCAGGAAAGGTCTTCCGGAAAAAATCCACCCGCAAAAAATCATCCCCATGATTTACAGTTCAAGATATTTTAGCGCTTCATAAATCAGAAAAGCCGGCCAGACCAGGGCTTTCAAAAATCCAAGCACCCCGATCCAGAATGTTGTAGCCTGCCCGATAAAATAAATTGCCGCCCCAATAAAACCCAGCCCGTATACAGCGCTGGCGGCTCCACTGCTATGGTAATCTCTGGCCATCTCCATAATCCCCTTTCAATAAATTGAAAATGATAGCAGCGATAAAAGTCCACTTATTATGAGTGTACTACTTGCAAAAGTATGGAACAATCAATTTTTGTTTAATCACACCGGAGAACATAAGGAAACAGCTCTTTGGTGTTGAAGCCTGATGATACGTTCATACCGCTTCTATGACTGATGCTGCCTGAACAGTTCACACACTCTATATTAATGTGCCTCGTGGCACACAACCGGCCCCCTGTATCGTCATGAATCCTTTAAAAATAACCTTGATTTGATTTCGCCAAGGTCGAGATAATAGGTTAAGAAGCCGGCACTCACGGTTGCCAGTTCCTTTTTCTGATTGGACAGCGGGCGAAGCAGGCCAACCTGTGAAAGGGGCGCTTCCACTAACCGCCTGATCAGAGCCAGGGTGCCCCGGTCGATATTAATTGCATCGGCGGTGCGGCAGCGGCTGCAGAGCATGCCGCCCTGCCGCGGGCTGAAAGCGGTCACGTGATGTTCACCACAGTTGATACAGCTGACAAGGTGGGGGCTGTAACCGGCAGCATGGGCAAGCTTAAGTTCGAAGGATCGGCTGAGGAGAAAACGATCCACGTCCTCTCCGAACAGGCTCCAGGCTTCCAGGAGGTGGTCAAAGATTTCAGGGCACGGCTCCTCGCCTGAAATGAGGCGGTCCGTGAGCTCGGAGAAGTAAAGGCCGTAAGCATAGAGATCGGGGTTTTCCCTGAACCAGTTGAACCGCTCGATGGTATCCTGGCCGGTAATTATGGGCCATGTCTTACCGCGATGAAAAGTGTAGCGGCCGTGGGTAAAGAGATCCACGCCGGCGGCCAGCTTGCTTTTGACCCTGCGGGCACCGCGGGCAACTGCTTCAAATTTACCCTCCTCCCTGGTCAGCAGGGTAATGAGCCTGTCTGCTTCTCCCAGAACCCGGGTGCGCAGAACAAGGCCTTCCGCCTTGAACAGCTTTTCTTTCAATGAAAATGCACTCCTTCGATCCGCTCTTTTTTACCTGTACCCCAGGCGGTGCAGTTCATCCTCCCGGTTGCGCCAGTCTTTTTTCTCTTTAACCCGCAGATCAAGGTAGATATGACGGCCGAGTATAGCTTCCAGTTCCTGCCTCGCCATTATACCAACCTGTTTAAGTTTGCTCCCCTTTTTACCAACGATGATGCCGATTTGTGATTTTCGCTCAACAAAAATTTCGGCGCGGATGTCGAGTAAATCTTCGGTTTGGCGCAGCGACATCTCTTCAACCACCACGGCGATGGAAAAAGGAATTTCCTGCCTGGTAAGATTGATGATCTTTTCCCTAATTATTTCGGCGGCAATGAACTTTTCCGGTTGATCGGTCACCATTTCAGGAGGGTAGTACTGCGGCCCTTCGGGCATTATTGCCAGTGAAGCATCAACAAAACATTCCAGGTTGATTTTCTTCAAAGCAGAAAGGGTAAAAAGATCATCGAAGGAGCAGAGTTCTTTATAACGGCTGATGTTTTTAGCCAGAGGTTCGGGTGCAACCAGATCTGCTTTATTTAAAACCAGGAAAACAGGGCTTTCAATCATCTCGAGAAACTCTGCAATATAGGCATCGCCCCTGCCGGGAGGGTTGTTTGCTTCCACCACGAAACAGATCAAATCAACCTCCTGCATGGTTGCCCTTGCCATATGTACCATCGCCGAACCCAGCAGGTGCTTCGGTTTGTGCAATCCTGGAGTGTCGATGTAAATGATCTGTCCTTCCGGCCTGGTCAAAACTGCCCGAATCTGGTTCCGGGTAGTCTGGGGCCGATCCGATGTGATTGCTATTTTTTCGCCAACCAGGCTGTTGAGCAAAGTCGACTTGCCCACATTGGGCCTTCCAATCAAAGCGGCAAATCCCGATTTATGCATACAATACCCTCTTATTTTTTCTAATTGATGACCGTTTTCAGATCGAGCACCGGTGTCCCATTGATCAGGTCCAGTCCCCTGACTATCAGCCGATTACGATCCACTGCCACAATTTCTCCTGTTGACTGGGCAATGGCATTGGGACGGTGCGGGGAGTGGCAGGCAAAGATACCATAATTTTTGTTTCCCCTGCCCCTGCGCCTGTCTTTAAGGGTAAATCCACGGGATAGATGCAGGTAAGCAATAACCGTTATTTTTTCCTCTTCATCGACCCGGTAGAGTCCTTCTTCCAACTCAGGATCAATTATTACCTGCGAAATCAGTTCCCGGTAATTATCCGGTATATCCTTCGGGTTTTGAAAATTATTGACCACATAACCGATGGGGGTAAACGATACCGGCAGGCGCCATAGATCTTCTTCTTCCTCCTCCCGGTTCCCAGCCACAGGGTTGTCGGCCCATGCCGACCCTCCGAAAGGCTCCGGCAGGAGATCGAGAAGGGACATCACCGTCGTTTCTCCCGCCAGGTTACCCATGATCACTTCAACGTTCCCGGCTGTTTCCCAAATTACCTGCCGGCAGGCACCGCAGGGAACCGGCGGAGGAGTACAATCGGCAATAACGGCAATTTTACTGAATCGGCGATAGCCGTAATGAACAGCGGTCCAGCAGGCTAACCTTTCGGCGCAAACAGTCAATCCCAGTGAAGCATTCTCGATGTTGCTGCCGGTTATAACGCTGCCTTCCTCCGTAAGTAAAGCCGCTCCCACCAAAAAGTGTGAATAGGGCGCATAGCCTTTCAGGCGCGCCGCCCGCGCAATGGCCAGTAAGGTTTTGCTTTTCACCGGGCAAAGCACCTCTCTTCAATTTATTCGGCATGCATATAAGCCGACAGTTTGATAAAACCGGAGTGGCTGATACTAAAAACGAGGCCTCTTTTATCTTCAAGTTCTTCGATGATAATGCTCAGGCCGCTGATCAGCAGATCCGGGTCGCCAACGGCTTCAATGGTAACAGGGTTAGTGGGGATCTGCTGATAATTAACCATAATTAGAGGCCCGGTACATCGAATGGCACTGGTAACCGTCAGTCTTTGGCCACCCACAGTAACCCCGCGCGCTCCCGCACTGAAAAGTTCGTTTACGATGTCCCGAATATCAGCATCGTGCACAAGAGTACTGCTTCCCCCGGATTCCATAGCATCGTAAATCTTCAGGGTGATCCCTGGTCCGACAAGTTCCGTCAGACCGGCCTGGGCCCGCAGTTCATGCAACCTCAGACGTAGTGAATTAAGATCTTCGTTGAGAGCTTCCATTTGTTCTTCCGTTGTCTGTGGAATTACCATGGCGGCAGTGCCATCAACAATTTCAAGATCAATGCTCTTTTCGCCAAAACAGCGTTCCCGGGTTAAAATTGTATTAATTTTCTGGACGGTATAGGATTCCAAAAATTGATCGGGGTAAATATCGACCTTACCTTCGGTAACTCTAATATATAAATGCGTTTTGTCCACAGTTCCCTTAACCGTAGCATCTTCATTAACAGCAGCCAGAACCTTATCCTTTGACAGCTCGTCAGCTTCCCTGATAATTATTTCCCGGGCACAGCGACCCTGGTTGAGGATAGATTGAATCAGATCATCACTGGTTACAGCCAGATCCACGGCATAGTTATATTCCGCCAGAGCTTCCCTGACCTCAGGGACATTGTATACTTCCATATCATTGGCCAGGAGGTGAATATAATCTGATAAATCATGGGCCAGTTCCTGTTTGTAAGAAAAAAGGTTATCGGCAGCTCTGACACTGGAAATGATAAAATAGTAACCGAGAGCTATGAGGATGGTATTGATCAGAACAACAATCAGGATTACCATCTGCACCTTACCGATACTGGAAAAACGGCGACGGTCCGAATACCCGGACATACTTAAGTCAATCCCCCTGTATAATTTATTGGTTCTTTAAAACCCTCCAACAATAGACCATAAGGGCACACCCAGAACAGCAATCCCCACTGCCACAGCATAGACAACAGCAAGTAAAACGGCCCCTGCAGCAACATCTTTGGACTTTTGAGCCAGGTGATTTCGCTTTTTTGTATAAAGATCAATCGTCTTTTCAACGGACGTATTAAAGGTTTCGGCAACCAGGACCAGCGCTACTGCAGTAATCAGGAAAAGCATGTTCGTAAGTCCAACCCTGAAAATTAAACCGGCTGCCAGGGCAACAGTCCCCGCCAGGCTGTGAATAGTCATATTCCGCTGCGTCCTAAAACAATAAATCAGGCCGATGCAGGCATTCTTCAGGCTTCTTTGGATCTCTCTCATTCTCTTTCTTCCTCCGCCCGGAAACCGGCATACTTTCTTAGCAGTTCCTGTTCCTTCTTCCGCATCAGGGCGGCATCCCTCTCTCCTTCATGATCGAATCCAAGCAGATGGAGCATGCCGTGGATGGCCAGCAGCAAGATCTCCTTTTCCGGCGAATGCCCGGCTTCTTCTGCCTGTTCACAGGCTCGATCGATGGAAATATAAATGTCTCCAAAGGCAAACTCTTTTTCATGCTCTTGATCAAGATCGTTTTCTGAATCATAATATGAAAAGGAGAGAACATCGGTCGAAATGTCCCTGTCTCTAAAACGATGGTTCAGATCATGAAGATAGTTGTCGCCGGCTATAATCACCGCCGTTTCACCGCTCTCCAGATTATATTCTGCCAGCAACTCGCTGACCATCCTGTTCAGATTTTCGGTGACGGCCTCAGCGAGAACCTCGTTCTCTTTTAGAAAAGTTACAGTTACACTCATCTGGCAGCTCTGCTCCTTTCGATTTCCGCTTTTAGCTCTTTTTCCGGATATTCAATCCGCGAATGATAGATGCCGGACATGATGTAAATAAAAACATCGGCTATGATGTCAAGCTCTTTCAGGGTCAGATCGCTCTGGTCAAGCTGTCCGTCTTCCAGTTTTTCCTTAATCATCCGCCGTATCATCACTTCAATCCGGTTGCTGGTTGGCTTGTTTAAAGAACGCACTCCCGCCTCTACGGTATCAGCCAGCATAATGATGGCTGCCTCTTTGGTCTGCGGTTTCGGCCCTTCGTAGCGGAATTTTTCAGCTGCAATCTTGTCTGCTCCATTTTGCTCACAAGCCTGCTGGTAGAAAAAAGAAATCATGCTGGTACCGTGATGCTGCCCGGCTATATCAATAATGGGCTCCGGCAGACGGTATTTCCGCCCCATCTCCATCCCATCTTTGGGATGAGCCCCGATAATCAGGGCACTGAGATTGGGCGACAATTTTTGATGAGGGTTCTCTCCCGAAAGCTGGTTTTCAGAAAAGAAATAGGGCCGTTTCAATTTGCCAATATCATGATAATAAGAACCGACCCTGGTCAGAAGAGAATCGGCCTTAAGCCGGTCAGCTGCGGCCTCGGCCAGGTTCGAAACCATCATACTGTGATAATAAGTACCCGGAGCCTTGAGAAGCATTTCCCGCAGCAAAGGATGGTTGGGGTTTGACAACTCCAGAAGTGTAATGGCCGTAGTCACCCCGAACAGGCTTTCCAGGAAGGGCAGAAGGCCGATGGCTACCACGGCGGAAAAAATACCGTTGCCCACCCCGGCAATGGCGCTGTAGCTAAAATTGATCAGCGAATCCGTTTCCATGCTCATGTTTCTGAAAAAGAGATAAGCTGCCAGGATCAAGGTAAGATTGGTGGCCGATACATAAAATCCAGCTCGGGCCAGGTCACTGCGCTGGCTAAGCCTGGTCACTGCATAAATTGAAGCCAGCCCACCCATCAAAGCCACCAGGATGTAAGAAAATTCACCGCCGGTGATCAGTCCGACCATTAAAACAAGAGCCAGGTTGTTGATCAGAGCCAGCTTGTAACCGAATAGGACTGTGATCAGAATTACACCCATAGCCACTGGAATAAAAAATCCCGAAAAATAGGAAGCCGCTACGGAAAAAACGAGGGTCACGAAAAACACCAGTCCCATCAACAAAAGTAAAGAGGGACTGTTAAAGACATCGTTGACAAAAATGTAAATGTAACCTCCAACCAGGACAAAGACTACAGCCAGCAGCATAAAAAGACCGATATAGGCCTGGTAATCGGCCTGCTGACCCTTGATCAGGCCGAGATCTTCAAGCAAGGTATACTGATACTCGGTAACCGGTTCTCCCTCGCTGATGATAAGAGTGTCGCGGAAAACAATCACCGGCTCAACCTGTCGTCTGGCCAGTTCGCGGTCCTCTTCAGTAGCTATGTCATTATAGAACATATTCTGTTCCACCAGAGGCTCAACCAGTGTTTCAGCAATTCTTTTTAAATCGGCGCTGACCGGGTAAAGGGCAATTTCCTGATCCAGCCGGCGGCGAGCCAACGCTTCTTCGTTTTCTTTGATTCCCTGTTCAAAAACGTCACGGACCGAGTTGTTTAATCTTTCCTGCAGATCTCTCAGCGTATCTGTATCGGTTAGCAAGGCCTCTATCGCTGAAAGGGGAAGATCATTGCCGACTATGCTTTCGAGGATTTCCATTTTTTCTTCGCGCTCCAGCTCCGGATCTTCTGTAATGTCAAGGACATCGTCAAAAAAGACTCCAATTTCATCCAGAGCCCGATCGAGGACTTCGGAATCGTAATCGAAAACTTCTTCCACTGATTCAGCAGCATCCTGGCGGCGCTCTTCAGTAGCATATTCGTCGACAGCATCGCGGGGGGCAAAAATCGTCTGCGGGCTCGGGCGGCCCACATTGATATCCAGGCGGGCGGGCATGCTGACAAAAGCCAGCAGTAAATAAATGGCCGCAAAAAGGATTACAACGAGGAAAAATTTCTGCAAACCTTTACTGTCTCTGAAAGAAATGGCGCGGGTAAATATCTCTTTCCAATCAGTCTTTTTCTTCATAGCCGTTCCTTTCTTTACCTTTCCGTTCCTTTAAAGCTTCATATTCTTCATAAGCCTTTATGATACTCTGGACCAGCGGGTGCCTGACCACATCTTTTTCAGTCAGGTAAACCAGGGCAATCCCTTCGATGCCGGCCAGGATACGGGATGCTTCTTCCAGCCCGGAATAACGACCTTTCGGCAGATCAACCTGGGTAATATCGCCGGTAATTACCGCCTTTGAGCCAAAACCGAGCCGGGTAAGAAACATTTTCATCTGTTCAGGAGTAGCATTCTGACCTTCGTCAAGAATAACGAAGGAATCATCAAGGGTCCGGCCCCTCATGTAGGCAAGGGGAGCAATTTCGATCACTCCTCTTTCCCGATATTTTTGGAATACATCGATTCCCAGCAAGTCATAGAGCCCGTCGTAAATGGGACGCAGGTATGGATCGACCTTTTCCTGAAAATCCCCGGGCAGAAAACCGAGATGCTCGCCTGCTTCAACCGCCGGCCGGGTTAATATGAGGCGCTGGACCTGCTTGTTTTTCAAAGCATCAACGGCCATGGCCAGGGCCAGGTATGTTTTTCCCGTTCCGGCCGGTCCGATTGAAAGAACTACATCGTGACGCCTGATCGCTTCAAGATAGTGCTTCTGTCCTACCGTTTTTGGTCGAATCTGTTTCCCGCGTGGTGTCACCAGGAGTAAATCGCTGAAAACGGTCCGAATTGATTCGACATCTCCTTCTGACGCCAGTTTTAAAGCATATTCAAATTCCCGGCCCGTCAGCAGGTGCCCCTTCCGTATATGTTCCAGCAATTCCTGAAACATGCGATAAACCTGTTCCACATCTTCGGGGGAACCTTCAATGACCAGTTCGTGTCCTTTTGGAATAAGACGCACCGCAAAACAATCTTCGATCAGGCGAAAATGACGGTCATGTTTTCCCAACAGCTGAACTGACTCGTCACCACCCTTTAAAACGACGGTACGGCTGCTTTTAATTTCAGACAAATTGAAACTTCTCCCTTCAATCTCGTTCAAGATTACTTTCTCTCCGGCGGCCCCGGTCGGGCAAGTCGATTCGGGGAAAAGGTGATTTTATATTTTATAAAATAGGGTACTTCGACGATATTTTTGATAATCCTTTAATGAAAAGACCGCCGGGTAAGCGGTCAGTTTTTGCTTCATATCAATCGGTAATACTATTGCGATTGCTAAAAGACATCTTATCTTTTCAACGCCCCTTCCGCTGGGAGACCGGCGGTCCCATCACTTCGTGAAATACGATGGCTGCCACCAGAGAATCTTTATCTGTCAGGACCTGCCTGAGACTGTCTGTGAATGCTGGAGATTCGTTAATCTCTTTTTTGAATATCTCTGCCTCATCGCCTGAAGATTGCTCTTCTGGCATTACCACCCTTTTACCGAAATCCCCATCGGCATGCTCATCAGCATCCTCATCTTCCTCATCATCATAGACCCATTCGCCATAGGGAGTCCGCTGATTTATCTCCTCCCCGGCAGCCTCTTCCCGCGGGAAAAGGTTGTAACGATCCACCGATTCCGGGGTCTCGCCAGGTTCTGACAGACCGACTCGTTCCCCGGCGGAAGCCCTCCCCGGAACAGGGTTGCTCTGTCTGTTTTTCATAGCTTTCATCAGGATGCTGAACAGGTTATAAAGGACGACCAGCACAATCAGGAAAATTATCCCGTCCATGATTATATTCAGACCTCCGTTTTACTTCTTATCGTCCTGCTGGTCCTGCTGCCCCAGTTTGCTTATACTCTTACGCATATCCGTATCAGCCAGAACATTTTTCAACTGGTAGTAGTCCATCGCCCCAAGGTTGCCCTCACGCAGGGCCTGGGCCAGAGCCCGGGGAACTTCCGCTTCTGCTTCGACCACCTTGGCCCTCATTTCCTGAACCGAGGCAATCATTTCCTGCTCCTTGGCCACAGCCATGGCCCTCCTTTCCTCGGCTTTAGCCTGGGCTATCCTCTTGTCGGCTTCAGCCTGATCGGTCTGCAGCTGTGCTCCAATATTTTTGCCCACATCAACGTCGGCGACATCTATTGACAGGATTTCGTAGGCAGTTCCCGAATCGAGACCCTTGGCCAGAACGGTATTGGAAATCTTATCCGGATTTTCGAGAACCATTTTATGGTTATCTGAAGAGCCAATAGTTGTGACGATTCCTTCGCCAACCCTGGCGATGATCGTTTCTTCGCCGGCCCCTCCTACCAAACGGTCAATGTTAGCCCGCACCGTTACCTTGGCCCGCGCTTTTACTTCGATACCATCCTTGGCTACCGCCGCCACGACCGGAGTTTCAATTACCTTTGGATTAACGCTCATCTGCACTGCCTGCAGGACATCACGGCCGGCCAGGTCAATGGCGGCGGCCCTTTCAAAAGGCAGCGGTATTTCAGCCCGCTGGGCGGCGATGAGGGCGTTAACTACCCGGTCTACGTTACCCCCGGCCAGAAAATGGCCTTCCAGCTTGTTAACGCTTAAATCGAGACCGGCCTTGGTGGCCTTGATTAAGGGAACCACAATTTTAACCGGGGCTACCCTGCGCAGGCGCATCCCAATCAGGGCAAAAATCCCCACGGGAACCCGGGCCGCCAGGGCTGAAATCCACAATCCCAGGGGAACAAAGCTCAAAATCACCGCCAGGGCCAGGATAATTAAACCGATAGTTATTAGAAGAGTAATAATTTCAGGCATTAGTTAATCCTCCTTCTCATTTTTTTTCAAAGCTTGGACTATCACCCGCACTCCTTCAACCCGCTGGACAACAACCGGTTCATTCGCGGGTATATATGATCCGTCGCTGACGACATCGATCCGCCGGTTGTCAAGCAGAGCCGCACCGGAGGGACGCAGGGCAGTAATGGTTACTCCTTCCATGCCGAGCAGGCTTTTCTGATCGGGGGGAGCTACATAACCGAGATCCGCTTTTTCTTCATCCGAAAGTATAATATGGCGCAGCGCTCCCCTGCGGGCAAAAAAGCGGAAAGCGAGAACGGCGAAAAGACCGGCCAGAACAAAAGATACGATTAGCATTACTAGCCCGGTTTGAATCGACACGGCAGCCAGCACAATGGCCACCACCATGGTCACGATTCCCCCAATGCCGAATACGCCAAATCCGGGCATAAAAGCCTCCACCAGCAGCATGACAATACCGAAAACAAAAAGGATCAGGACCCAGTAGTCAGCCATTCCCGCTGCAATATTGCCGCCGAAATAAAGGGCAAAAGCAACTATGCTAACAATACCGGCAATACCGAAACCGGCCGAAATAATTTCCACGATCAATCCACCCAGTCCGATCATCAACAAGATCGTGCCCACAACAGGATTGGTAGTCCAGCCCACCACGCTGTCTACAGCCCGTTTTTCCACTACAGTCCAGGCGGTTTCAGGTAGACCTGCTTCTGCCAGCAATGCATCATAGTTCTCGACCGTGCCTTCACTGTAACCAACCGCCAGGGCCTCACCGGCAGTGAGAGTAAGAAGGTCTCCTTCTTCCGACAGGCCCTCAACGACCCGATCACGCCGGACCATGGCCGAGGCAATGCCAGGATCCCGGCCCTGCCGCTCGGCCATGGCAACCATTTCCTTCTCCCAGTAAGAAAGGGATTTTTCATCAACTTCGCCTAATCCAAGATAGCTGGGCTCGGCGGCGCCAATGGTGGCACCTGGTACCATATATATAGAATCGGCAGCCAGGGCCAGGTAAGCGCCGGCTGAAATGGCGTTGGGTCGCACAAAAGCATGAATCGGTCTGTTAAATTCGTCCATCACCCGTCTAATTTCTTCGGCCGAGTTAATATAGCCGCCCGGGGTGTCAAGTTCAAGAATGACGGCAGGAGCATCATTTTCCCTGGCCATGTCAAAAGCATGCCGGGCATAGCTTATCGTCCCGGGGTTGATTGCCCCTTCTATCTTGACAATTGCTACCCTCTGGCTAGGTGCCGCCTCAACGGCAATGATACCGCTGGCAAGCAGTCCGCACAGGAGGCAGACGATCCAGAAATAACATCTTATTTTCCTGTTCATTGCCTGATCTCCTTAAAGGAAAACCCGGCCACGAAGGCCGGGCCTTTACTCCAGAATATTTTCCACCATTCGTCTGACAAGATTTCCGTCGGCCTTTCCTTTAACCCGGGGCATTATCAAGCCCATTACTTTGCCCATGTCCCGCTTATAAACGGCCCCGCTCTCGGCAACCGCATCACGAACCATTCTGTCCAGCTCGCTCTCGGAAAGTTGTTCCGGGAGATATTTTTTCAAGATTTCAATCTCCCTGGCCAGATCATCAGCCAGATCCTGCCGCCCGGCCTTTTTAAATTCATCCAGGGCTTCCTGCCTTTTCTTTGCTTCACGAGCCATCACGGCAAGCTCTTCTTCGGCCACGAGGTTAGCCTTTTTGGCTATAGCTTCGTTCTGCAGTTCAGAGCGCACCATTCTAATCACGGAAAGGCGAAAGCGGTCTTTGGCTTTGGTTGCTTCTTTCTGTTCTTCATATAGTTTTTCCGTTAATGTTTTATCAGACACAGACTAAACACCTCCGCCCGGGCTTCTTAATGGCGCCTCTTACGAGCAGCTTCAGCTTTTTTCTTGCGGCGAACACTCGGTTTTTCATAATGTTCGCGCCGCCTCGCTTCGGATAAAACGCCCGAACGGGCGCATTGTTTTTTAAACCTCTTTAGAGCCTTATCAAGGGTTTCATTTTTCCCGATTTTGACTTCTGCCATGAATATACTCCCCCCTCTCCTCGGAAACCATTGTCCATGAGCAGCCGGGATAATTTAAAAACAATTTAAACACCCCTGCCTTTGGCAATGGTTTGTAACAAAGGTCTACCACCAAGGAGGTGGAGATGAAGGTGAAAGACTATCTGTCCCGCATCCGGTCCGCAATTGATTACTACCCGGTAACCTTTCCTGTCAAGTTTAAATTTCCTGGCCACCTCATTGGCCACAGTATGCAAATGTCCCATGAGGGGTTCGTCATCTTTCTCCAGGTCAAGAAGGCTGGGGATATGCTTGCGCGGTACGATTAAAATATGGACAGGGGCCGCCGGATTAACATCCTTAAAGGCAACTACCTCATCATCCTCGTATACGATATCGGCATCAAGCTCCCTGTTTATGATCTTGCAAAAAATGCAGTCTGCCGACATATTGATACCTCCTGACGGGTATTATAACACAGCCAATTTACCTTGAAAAGGAAGTTAACATAAATAAAAGACATCCTTCACAACTAAATTCGCTAAAGGAATCTTTATTACCTTTCTGGCAGAAAAAGTTTTTACACCTTTGGGGGAATACATTATAATATATTATATAACTTTTATTCAAGCTTCTGGAGCTAATTTTATCACCGGATTATTATCTGAGAAAGGGAAACACAATGGAGATCGATATTGAAAAGGCGCTCGAGCGCAGCGATCTGCAGTTTATCGATGTCCGCTCCCCGCATGAATACAGGGAGGCATCCATACCTGGCTCTCTGAATATCCCTCTTTTCGACGATGCCGAACAAAGCCGACTCGGTTTGCTCTACAGGGAAGAGGGAGAAATCGCAGCCAGGCGGGCCGGCCTGCAGATAGCCGCCCCCAAATTGCCGAACCTTGTTGAACAAATAAGCAGCATCTGCGAAGGCAAAATCCCTCTCCTTTACTGCAAGAGGGGCGGCCTTCGAAGCTTCAGCCTTTATCAGATTCTCAACCTGTGCGGAGTGCCTGTTTTCCGCCTGCGAAAAGGGTACCGTGGTTTTCGGCAATACGTTGTCAAACGTTTAGATGATTATCAGTTGCAAAGCAGATTAATCGTCCTCCACGGACTGACCGGGGTAGGGAAAACAGCGGTTCTCAAAGTGCTGGAAAAAGAAGGATTGCCGGTTTTAGACCTGGAAGACCTGGCCGGACACCGCGGTTCTGTTTTCGGAGCAGTGGGGCTACCTGAACAGCGAACCCAGAAAGAGTTTGATGCCCTGCTGCTGCAGGAACTGGATCACCACCGTGAAAATCCATGGATAGTTGTTGAAGGGGAAGGCAAACGCATCGGCCGTGTCAGTCTCCCGCCTTTCCTGGTCGAAGCCATGGATGAAGGTTTCAAGGTTCTGATGACCGCATCTCTGGAAATAAGAGTGCGAAGGATTGTTGACAGCTATATCCCAGCCGAGCCATCACTTGAGCTGCTAAACCAGCTTAAAGAAGCGGTAAATGCACTACGCCGCCGCCTTGGTAATAAAAAAGTCGATCTTTTGTTAACCGAGCTGGAACGGAAAAATTTTGATCGGGTTGCCGCTTCCATGTGCGCCGATTATTACGATCGCCTTTACAGTGATTCTCGACCGGAATGTTCCCGTTTCGACAGGCAAGTTGACGCCGAAGATATCAACGCAGCAGCCGGACAAATTCAATCTCTGCTGAAAAAAGCGGAAAAGACAACTACCCGTCCGGGTGCCGGCCGAAACAATTGAGAATAAAGTATCTTTTTACAACTTAAGAATAAAAAGGAGTGACGGATTAATGAACCCTCATGACGCAGCTCATGCCCTGGCCAAAGCATTACGAGAATCAGAAGAATTCAAAACTCTCAGGGAAATACAGAAAAAGCTTAAAAACGATGAGACAGCACGCAATATGCTGCTCGATTTCCGCAGGCAGCAGCTTGAACTGCAGAAGCAACATTTATCGGGAGTGGAAGTGTCATCGGAACAGGAAGAAAAGCTGGAAAAACTCTTCGAGGTAATCAACATGAATACCGACGTTAAAAATTTTCTGGAGGCAGAATACAGGGCCGCCGTTTTAATGCGGGATATCCAGAAAATAATCGGAGAGGCAACCGAAAGCATTATCGATACCGAGCTGACACCTCTGGAAGAAGAACTGGAAAAAGAAGAATGACAGCAAAAAATAAACATAAGTACAAAGCTCTTTTGCTGGACCTGGATGGAACCCTGCTCACCCTGGATATTGAACAATTTATCCCGGCCTATATTGACGCACTCTCCCGGCGTTTTAAAGAGCTGGTAAACAAAGACCTGTTTGTCAGGCATCTGTTCGGGGCCACAAACAAAATGGTTGCCAATGATGATCCTGATCAAAAAAATGAAAATGTTTTTTACCAAGAATTCTGCGGACGCACCGGCCTAATTTATGATCAGATCAAACCGATCATCGATAATTTCTACAGGGACGATTTTCCAAAACTCAGCTGCTGGGGGCAAGAACACCCCCATGCCCGGGAGCTAATAAAAACCGCCCGACAGAAAGATATGCAGCTTGTTCTGGCAACAAATCCCATTTTCCCGGCAACAGCGGTTCATCAGAGGCTCGCCTGGGGCGGACTTGATAAGGATGATTTCCATTTAATTACGGCCATGGATAACATGCATTTCTGTAAACCGAATCCCCGCTACTACCTGGAAATATCATCCAAGATCGACTGCCCGCCTGAAGAATGTTTAATGGCCGGTAATGACACCCAGGAAGATCTCATCGCTGCAAAAGCAGGAATGGATACCTATCTGGTTGAAGATCATATCCTGAACCGGACTGATGGAGAAACAAAAAGTAACCACCGGGGCAAATTGGAAGATTTGATCGGCTTAATTAAAACTCTTGAGCACTGATCAACTTTAACTGTGAGAATCCTTTAATCGAACCGGTAGTAAAAGTTTAACAAGGAGATGTTTCGTTATGAACAGACGAGGGACAGGAACAATATTCTGTTTTATTGCCGCTTTCCTCTACGCAGCTCGGAATATCAGTGCTGCCATATTCGGAGCCGGGGTTAGTTCATGGAACAGGGAACTCTTTCAGGCTATGCTGGAATACAGCGGCAGCACTCTGCTCATTTTAAGTGTAATTGCCCTGGTGATAGGAATAGTTTACCTCGTGGCCGGTGAGATGGAAAAACAATAGCGAAGCGGCTGTAAATTACCTGGTGCTAAAGGCTCTGATTATCGAGCCTTCTTCTTTTTCGAGCCGAGCCCTGATAACATTACCCCGCCAGTGCAGACCTTTGATTTTGGTGTCAATTTTAACCCGCAGGTAATGGGGGGTTAACCCTTCGGCCCATTGATAAGGTTCTACTTTCTCCACCAGAACAGGCTGGTTCGTGCCGAGAAATTTCCGCCTGTAATTGGAGGCCATTTCCTCCCCGAGAGCAATCATCTCTTTACTTCTTTTCTCCTTGATCTCACCAGGTAACTGGCCGGACATTGCCACCGCCTTAGTCCCGGGCCTGGCGGAAAATCTAAAAACGTGAAGGCGGCTAAAACCAATCTCGGCAATCAGTTCCATGCTGCGCCGGTGATTTTCTTTCCGCTCTCCTGGAAACCCGACAATCACATCGCTGCTGAGGGAAAGATCGGGTATTTCCTGCTTGAGCCACCGGGCTAAATAGAGGTATTCCACTGCTTCGTAAGGCCTGTTCATCAACTTTAAAATCTCGCTGTCCCCACTCTGCAGCGGCAAATGCAGATGGGGACATATAATCTGCGAGTCAATTATTTCCTCCACCAGTTCAGGCGTTATATCCCATGGTTCAAGCGAGCTGAGACGCAATCTTAACAGTCCCGGCAATGCTTTCAGTTCCCTGAGCAGTGAGGCCAGATTTGTTTCGCCAAGATCTACACCGTACAAACCAAGATGTATTCCGGTCAAGACGATCTCCCGGCAGCCCGATTCGATCAGGGCTTGCGCCCGCGCCAGCGCTTCAGCAGGAGGCAAACTGCGCAGGGGGCCCCTGACGTAAGGAATAATGCAGTAGCTACAGTACTGGTTGCAACCGTCCTGAATTTTGAGGAATCCCCTGGTTCGCCCTCTATGTTTCACCTGAGGCAGCATTTCAAATCTCGTTTCTCCACTGTATGGAGTTACTATTTCCAGAATTGAGTTATTGCCAAGCGAATCGATGATCGCAGGCAAATTTTCGCGATCACGGTTACCAATGATTAAATCGACCTGTTCCATATCTCTGAGCTGATCCGGTTTCCCCTGGGCATAACAACCGGTAGCTACTATCATTGCCTCCGGCGAAAGGCGTTTTGCCCGGCGGATTGCTTTGCGAGATTTATGTTCACTGTGTCTGGTTACGGTACAGGTATTTATAATATAGACATCAGCCTGATCATTGAAGTCCACAATCCGGTAGCCGGCCCGTTCAAATAGCTCCTGCAGTCCTTCTGTTTCACAGTAATTGACTTTGCAACCAAGGGTAAAAAAAGCAGCCGTTTTTTTCAACTGGAAAATCCTTTCCCTGACAGGTCGCCCCATGCCATCTGAATCATAACCATAGCGGTAATTGCCGCTGTTTCTGTCCTTAAAATACGCGACCCCAGGTGGACTGTTTCGGCACCCGCCTCAACTAAAGTTTCTATCTCGGCATCGCTGAAACCGCCTTCCGGCCCGATATAAAGCAGCACGTTCTGTCCCTCCGACAGAGGCCTCTTCAGGACGTCGGCCAGAGCCAGATTTTTTTCGTTTTCCCAGGGGATAATGGTCTTGAATTGTTCTACCTGTGTAACAATGGAAGCAAAATCGCGAGGCATTTCAATGGAAGGCAAATCAGGCCTTCGACACTGGGCTGCCGCTGAGCGGGCAATATTCCTCCAGCGCCTTACCCGCTTTTCTTCCTGCCGGTTTTTGCGGTTCGGGATGCTGCGTTCCATAATTACCGGAACAATACTGTGGACACCGAGCTCAACTGCCTGCCTGACAATCAGGTCAAATTTACCACTTTTTGGCAGCGACTGGAGAAGACTTAGCTTAAGAGACGGTTTTGCAATGGTCAAGGGGCATCGAAGGATTATCTCAACTTTATCAGGCCGGGCAACGGTGACCTCGCCGCTGAATGCTTCGCCCCTGCCATCAGCGACGGTCACCTTTCTTCTACATTTCAGGCGCAGAACTCGATAAGCATGATTGATATCATCATTGCTGAGGGCAATTTTTTTCCCTGCGAAGAGTTTTTCGTCTTCTTTAAAGAAAAATGGCATATCTTGCTCCGGTCCTTTACTGTCCTCCGCTGAAAGCATCCTTCATGCGATCGATAAAACCTTTGTTGTCCAAACCGGCTTTTTCTCCGCTCAGGTGGGCCAGTTCAGCCAGAAGTTCTTTCTGCTTAGGACTAAGACGTCTGGGGACTTTCACTTTAACTGTTACCTGAAGGTCTCCTCTTCCGGACCCCTGCAGGTAAGGCATCCCCTGCCCTCTCAACCGGAAAGTAGCCCCATGCTGTGTTCCTTCCGGTATTTTCAACTCAGCCGGCTCTTTCATGGTAGGTACTTCCATTATTATACCGAGTGCCGCCTGACTGATGCTGATGGGTACCTCCAGGAATAGATCACTTCCCCTGCGTTTGAAAAGTTTATGCGGCTTAACCCTTATGACAACATAAAGATCACCAGGAGGGCCTTCGCGCAACCCCGCTTCTCCCCCGCCTCTAACCCTCAGTTTGGAACCGTTTTCAACACCGGCAGGGATTTTCACTTCAATATTTCTTTCCTTCACTATCCTGCCCTGCCCGTTGCAGGTCGTGCAGGGATCATTTATAATTACGCCTTCGCCGCCGCACCTGCTGCAGGTCTGGGTAGTAACGAAACGGCCGAAAGGTGTACTGCGCGTATACTGCTGCTGGCCGGTACCGCCGCAGGAAGGACACGTTTCCGGCTTTGTTCCCGGCCTGGCCCCGCTGCCCTCACAATCAGGACAGGTTTCCGTACGCGGGATATTAAGAATCTGCGTTTTACCGCTGAAAGCTTCTT
>JAGYMW010000022.1 GCA_018400435.1 Bacillota bacterium
TGCAAACGGGCTATTTCCTGCTTTTTTTCAGCATTCAGGGGCTCGACTTCAGTATTGGCTTCCTCCCGTGCTTTTTCAATTAATGCTTCCGCTTTTTCTCCCGCTTCTACCGCGGCTTTCTCGACGATCATTTCTCCTTCTTCTTTAGCTTCTTTTAACTTTCGGCGGGTTGCCTGTTTGGCGTCTCTGACAATTCTGTCCGCCGTTGCTTCAGCTTCTTTAATTTCTTTAACCAGTTCCACTGTCATCTGTTTTAATCACCCCGTTCCTCAAAAGCTTCCCGTCTATTGAACCTGTAAATTTTGGCTGGAACCGCCAATTTAATTCGCTAAAAACCTTTTTTCAGAACCATTAATGCAAAATGAAGAATACTGATAAAATCGATAATAATCTTTATTCTTTATATAAATTCGTGAACTATTATACTATAAAAGATATATCGATGCCAGCTTCTTTGAAAATTTCCTTGGCCAATTTATCAGGGTAATTTTCAGCCAAAATTATTTTTTTGATCCCGGCATTGATCAACATCTTCGCACAAACAGAACAGGGGTAATGGGTGCAGTACAGGGTAGCCCCCTTGATAGCAACACCGTGGATTGCTGCCTGAATTATCGCATTTTGTTCGGCGTGGAGACCGCGGCACAGCTCATGCCTTTCTCCTGAAGGAACCTTAAGCTTTTCCCTCAGGCAGCCCACCTCCGCGCAATGTTTTAAACCGGTCGGTGCTCCGTTGTAACCGGTTGATAAAATTCTTTTGTCAATCACCAGGAGGGCGCCGACATGGCGTCTCAGGCATGTTGAGCGGGAAGCAACCACTTTAGCAATCTGCATGAAATAGTGATCCCAATCTGGTCTTTTCGTCAAAAGCACACTCCTTTGCTGTCAGTCTGTGCCGAAAAGACGATCACCTGCATCGCCAAGACCGGGCACGATATAAGCTTTAGCATTGAGCTTTTTATCTATGGAAGCCAGATATATTTTTACGTCTGGATGCTCTTTTAAAATCGCTTTAACCCCTTCCGGCGCAGCGATCAAGCTTAAGATCCTGACATTGTTAACACCGGCGTTCCTTAATAGGGTCAGGGCATGCGATGCCGAACCACCTGTGGCCAGCATTGGTTCCAGTAAAAAACAGTCCACCGATTCAATGTTAGGAGGCAGGTTGCAATAGTACTCCACCGGAACAAGGGTGTCATGATCGCGATATAAACCAATGTGACCAAAACGGGCATAAGGGAAAAGCCTGAGTGCTCCGGGGACCATCCCGAGACCAGCTCTCAGCACAGCGACAAAGACTGGTTCAGCCCTGTCGATAATTTTGCCCCTTCCTTTCCCAACAGGAGTGATCAGATCGGTGTCAACCATTTTTAGATCGCGAACTGCTTCATAGAGCAAAAGAGCAGTAATTTCTTCTACCAGTCCCCGAAACTGCCAGGTTTCCGTTTCCACCCGGCGGCACTGAGTTAACTTGTGCTGGACAAGCGGGTGATTAACGACAAACACCTGCTCCAAAAGAATCAACTCCAATCTATTAATTTGAAAACTATCACTAGATATCTCCGTTATTCACAGAATTTTTGTAGGCGGGAAATTCCCGGCACAGCTCATTAACCCGCTGTTTTATAATCGCCAGCCGATTTTCATCATTGCGTTGTTCAAAAGTTTCGTTGATCAAAGAAGCAATTTCCTTCATTTGCGCAGGATGCATGCCACGCGATGTCAGCATGGGAGTGCCCAACCTTATTCCACTTGGATCATTTGCTCCACTGGGATCATAGGGAATAACATTCTTGTTTATAGTAATATTTACTTTTTCCAGCAATTCCACAGCCTCATTGCCGGAGATCTTTTTATTGCGCAGGTCAATCAGGACCAGGTGGGTATCTGTTCCCCCGGTCACCAGGTTGAAATCAAGCCCAATTAGGGCATCGGCAAGAGCCCTGGCATTGGCTAAAATCATTTCCTGATAGTTTTTGTAAGATGGCGTGTCGGCTTCCTTGAAAGCAACAGCCTTAGCTGCAATAATATGCATCAGTGGCCCACCCTGCAGTCCCGGAAATACTGCTTTATCTATGGCCGAGGCATACTTTTCGCGGCAAAAAATCATGCCCCCACGAGGACCGCGAAAAGTTTTATGAGTGGTAGCTGTTACGATATCGGCACACGATACCGGGTTCGGATGCACCCCGGCAGCAACCAGACCCGTGGTATGAGCCATATCAACCATGAAAATGGACCCCGTTTCTGCAGCAATTTCGCTGAAGCCGACAAAGTCAATGCGGCGGGGATATGAACTGGCACCGGCAACAATGAGATGCGGTTTTATTTCCCGGGCAATTTTTCTTATCTCATCAAGCTCTATCAAATATGTGTCACGATTGACCCCGTAGCTGTAAGATTTATAATACCGGCCGGAAATACTGGCCCGGCTACCATGCGTGAGATGTCCACCATGACTGAGGTCCATCCCCAATAAGCGATCACCCGGTTTGAGCAATGCCAGATATACCGCCATATTGGCGGAAGTGCCCGAATGGGGCTGGACGTTGGCATGCTCGGCACAAAATAATTTTTTCGCCCTGTCAATAGCCAGTTGTTCAGCCCGATCAACGTAAGTACAGCCGCCATAATATCGGCGGCCGGGGTAACCTTCGGCATATTTATTGGTTAGGACAGATCCCTGCGCTTCTAAAACTGCACGACTGACCAGATTTTCTGAAGCAATGAGAATAAGGTTTTCCTGCTGCCTTCTTTTTTCTTCCTCCAGTGTAGCTGCTATTTCAGGATCAATGACGTTCAGCGGTTCTCCAACCATGGCCATTTCAATTGTTTTCATGTTGTTTTTCAACTCCGTTTCAATTTACAGGTGTTTGCAGTAAAGATTATCGAATTGCTTGATTTGACCTTTCTCTCGCGATACAATCCGGCTAGTGCTTATCTCTGTACTATCTTTCTTTTTCCGCCCGCGTAATTTTTTCAAGGCGGCGGCTGTGCCGCCCGCCTTGAAATGATGTATTGATAAAAGTTTCAACAATGTCAACCGCCAGCCCGGCTCCAATTACCCGTCCACCCATCGTTAATATATTGGCATCATTGTGTTCACGGGCACAACGAGACGAATATGTCTCGCCGCAAAGAGCGGCTCTTATCCCAGCATATTTATTGGCAGCAATGGACATACCTATCCCAGTCCCGCAAATTAAAATTCCGAAACGGCATCCCCCCCCGCTCACTGCTTTAGCAACCGGGACAGCAAGATCCGGATAGTCTGCGCTCTTTTCATCAAAAACACCGTAATCCACACATTCATGATTATTTTCTTCAAGATAAGCAACGATTTCTTTTTTTAATTTAAACCCGGCATGGTCACTGCCCAGAGCCAACTTCATGCTGATGCCCTCCCTTAAGTTTAAGCATAATCTTCTTGATCCAATTATGAATTTCCTCCAGAGACTCTCTATAATTTTCAAACCCACCGCCATAGGGATCTTCAATATCACGAATAATTTCCCCGTTTGAAGCATAATCTGTAAGCAAAAAAGCTTTCCCTTCAGCTTCCGGAAAAAGGCTGCGCAGGTGACGGAGTTGATTGGCAGTCATTACAAATATCAAATCGGAATCTTCAACCATATTTTTAACTAACTGCACTGCCCTGTGTCCCAAAAAATTTCTTATCCCCCTGTCAGACAGCAGGACTTTAACCGGTTTAGCAATTCTTGTCCCTTCAAGGACAGCCAATCCTGCTGAGAAAACTTCCACTGAATAGGGTAAAGGATTCAATTTAAGCTCATTTTGAAAAAGGGAGGCCGCCATAGGGCTACGGCAGGTATTGCCCGTGCAAACAAACAATATTTTCAGCAAGGTGGTCACTCCCCAGAACAACTTTCAATATTTCTTCAACTGCTTATAAAATAACAAGCTTACCGGGAATTTTCCCTCAGGCTGGCAGTAAACGCTTTTTTCAATGGATCAGGATAATTTACATCGATTTTCTTGCCCTGATTATTCTGCCCTTAACCCTGATTATCATGGAAGAAGCTTTTTGCAAACGGTTCATTACCGCTAATCCAATTCCTTCGGGCTCTATTTCTTCAGCCAGGATTAATTCGATACCGCGACGATCCATATCCCTGAGGATTTGAAAAAGTTTGGCGGCAAGCTCAGCCTGTTTGTTATTAGCACTGCGGGTTAATAAACCGTCATCAAGTGCTGAATTTAAAATTTCAACTCTAATCTTACGTTTGCGGCACCGGGCATAAAGAATCTCAATCAGGCAGCGCCGCTCTTCCGGAGGCCCTTTGACCAGAATGAGGAAAGCATACGGAGAATAGTGCCGGTATTTCATGCCGGGCGAAGAAGGCAAATCAGATGCGCACCCTGGCCCGTCCACTAAAATAGGATGCCCTAAAAAATCCTCAAGCTTTTCCCTGGATATGCCACCAGGCCGCAATATCACAGGCTGTTTACCGGACAGATCGAGAACCGTTGACTCAACTCCGATGGGACAGGCTCCGGCCCTGATCACTGCATCAATCTTGCCGGCCAAATCTTCAAGGACATGGATATAGGAAGTAGGACTTGGCCTGCCTGAAAGATTGGCACTCGGAGCAGCAATCGGTGTTGCCGCCGACCTGATGAAGGACAGGGCAACAGGATGATCCGGCATCCGGACAGCAACCGTAGGCAAACCGGCGCTTACCACCCCTGGTATATTTTGGGCCCGAGGTAGAATCAGGCTAAGAGGCCCGGGCCAAAACTTTTCAGTCAATCCGGCTACCTGATCTGTTATGGAGGTAGCAACCATGAGCAACTGTTCTGACGAGGCTACATGAACAATCATAGGATTATCAGAGGGCCGACCTTTTGCTTTAAAAATTTTGCATACTGCTTCCTCATTGGTCGCGTCAGCACCGAGACCGTATACGGTTTCAGTAGGGAAAGCGACCAGGCCGCCTCTCTTGATTATTGCAGCAGCCCGCGCAATAGAGCACTGATCAACATTGAAAAGGAGTGTTCCGGAAATATTTATAATCTTGCGGATCATCACTGCACCTCAACTCAGGCCAGGCTGCCGGACATTATAAATCAGCCAAACAACCTCGATAGCGTTTGGAACCGGCCTGCCGGCTGCAAAAAGCCACTAAAAACTTATTACAAGCTGCCGCATCTTAATCTTCAACGATCAGTTCGGCAATATTGTTGGCATGATCTCCAACTCGTTCCAGATTGCTCAATAAATCCAGGTAGATAACTCCTGCCTTGGGATAACATTTTTTTGTGTTAATTCGATCAATGTGTCGTTTCCGGAGTATTTTTTCATCTTCATCAACTTCGTCGTCTTCATGGACAATGTGTGCTGCGTTTTCCCTATCATCCTGCTCAAAAGCGGTGATCGCTTTTTCAAGCATAGTTCTAACTTTTTGGTAAAACGCTGTAATTTCTTCCAAAGCTGTTGCCGAAAAAGGCAAACGTTCCTCTGCTTTGATTTCAGATAACTGCATAATGTTTTCTGCGTGATCGCCGATCCTTTCCAGATCATTGGCAGCCGACATTAGATTGGCAATCATTTTGGACTGTTCCTTGGACATTGAATGCTGAGAAAGCTCTGCCAGATAAACATTAATTTCTTTCTCCAAACCGTCGACAAGTTCTTCCATCTGCTCGATATGGGGGATCTTTTTCAGATCTTCAGTCATGAATACCTGCATTGACTCGTCCAACATTTCCCGAGCGATACCGGCCATACGCAGCAATTCCTGTTTAGCTCCTCCAATAGCAACCGCAGGCGTTTTTAAAATACGGGCGTCGAGATATTTCGGTCCAAAATCTAGTTTTTCGTCCTTACCTGGAACGATATAACAAACCAGGCGGGTAAAGGGTGTAAGGAAAATTAAGAATATAATGGTATTGAGAATATTAAAAACAGTATGGGCATTAGCCACCTGACGGGGAACAGAAGATGCAGTCTCTAAAATAATTTCTGTAAAGGGCCCGAGAAGGAAAAATACAAGAATAACCCCGATAATATTGAACAGGACATGTGCTATCGCAGCCCGACGGGCGGCTATATTTGCCCCAAGGCTTGCTAAAATGGCAGTAATACTGGTACCGATATTGGTTCCCAGCACCAGGGGTACCGCGGAATAAAACGGAATCAAATCCTGCATGGTCAGGGCAATAATCACACCGGTTGCGGCGCTGCTGCTTTGAATAAGAGCGGTAAAAACAGCTCCGCAGAGGATACCAAACAAAGGATGTTCGCTGAATTGCATTAGAAGATTGTGAAAGGAATCAAGCTCTCTGAGAGGTGACATTCCGGAAGACATAGTTGTCATACCGAGAAAAAGAAGGCCAAAACCAAGTACTGTCTGGCCAAGATAACGGTGTAAACGGCGCCGTCCAAAAAAATTAACCAGGGAACCTATCCCGATAGCAGGCAAAGCAACTACCCCGATCTTAAAGGACACGATTTGCGCGGTTACTGTCGTCCCGATATTAGCCCCGATAATCACGCTGATAGCCTGGGCCAGATTCATTAAACCGGCATTGGCAAATCCGACTACCATCACGGTTGAAGTACTGCTACTCTGCACAAGAATAGTGACCAGAATACCGGTGAGAACCCCGATCACCGGCTTGTTGGTTAGAACTTCCAGGATACGGCGAAAGCGATCACCGGCCGCTTTTTGCATTCCCGATGCCATCATTTGGATACCAAAGAGAAAAAGACCTAGACCGCCCAGTGAGCTTAGTGCAATATCCCAGAACAATATTCAACCCTCCATGGGCATTTATTTATTGTGCCGCGGAACTCATACGTAAGTTATTATACGGTATTCCAGTGCCTTTTTCAATTACTCGACATGTTAATTCTCTAACCCCGCCGGCACTTTAATCAAGCAAAGCCCCTGCGGTATGCTATAATCAAAACAGTGACAATATGGGGGGCTGTGCATTGTCTGAACTTATTCGTTTCGGCATATCCATGGACAGGAAGCTTCTGGAACGTTTGGATAAAGAAATTGTCATGCACGGATATCCCAACCGCTCTGAAGCGATCAGGGATTTGATCCGTAATCAACTCGTTGAACTGGACTGGTCTCATGAAGAAGAAGAGGTCGCCGGGACAATCACTATTATTTACAACCACCATATCCGCGGTTTAAGCGATCTCCTTCTCGAACTGCAGCACCAGCATCATGCCATGATTATTTCGGTGATGCATGTTCACCTGGAACATGACAACTGCCTGGAAGTAATGGTTATCAGGGGAAAAGCTGCCGAAGCCAGGGAACTGGCCGGGCGATTAATCGGCGTGAAGGGAGTTAAACACGGCAAGCTGACCATTACCTCTACGGGAACTAAACTTGATTAAAATAACATGGTTGCTCCTGACAAATTAATCAGCTAATCTTTCACAAAATCAGATCCGTGATAGATACCCATCGCAAAAGGTTGTGCCCGGTGAGTTTAGCTGACCCCATCAATTTCCTGCTCCAGCCTCGATGACTCGGAGTTTTCCACTTAAATCATAATGCCAGTTCAGGTAAGAAAAGAGGCCGCTTGCCCGAAACAGCGCTTCCACTTTATCCCTGGCCCCATCATCTATTTCCATAAATACCAGACCTGGTTTATTTAAATATGCGGGGAGTTCTATCAGAATCTTTCTGTAGCAATCGAGGCCGTCTTCTCCTCCCCACAGTGCATCAAGCGGTTCGTAGTTTTTCACTCCAACCGGCAGCATCGCCATGTCTTTGCGATCCAGGTAAGGAGGATTTGCCACAACCAGGTCAAAAGGGAAATGAAACCCGGATTGATGAAGATTTTCAAAATAATCTCCCCGGTTAAAACAGATTCTGTCCAAAACACCATGAATAGCAGCGTTACGGCGGGCCACTTTTAAGGCAGAAGCTGAAATATCTACAGCCCAGAGAAAAAGCTGCGGGAATTCCAGGGCCATCGTTACCGCCAGGATTCCGCTCCCCGTTCCCAGATCGGCTGCTTTCAATCCCCTGCTGCCCGGACTTTCTCGCTGCTCCAGGCATCTCTTTACTTCTTCAATAATCAACTCGGTTTCCGGGCGAGGTATTAAAACACTTTTGTTGACCATGAATCGACGGCCATAAAAATACTTCTCCTCGATGATATAAGCCAAAGGTTCGCCCATACCTCTTCTTTGCACTGCATTTTCATAACGGGCAACTTCTTCAGGAGTAAGCACCTGACAACGCTTTAAAACAAGATCGAGACGATCCATCTTAAGGAAAACGGCCAGTAAAATTTCCGCCTCCATTCGGGGTTCTGCAATCCCGGAACGGCGAAAAAAAGAAGTAGCTTTTCTTAAAACTTCTCCAATTGTTTCGTTAAAATGCATTTGATCAGTCTTCAACATTTTTCAACTGTTCCGCCCGCTCATTGGCACTGAGCTCTTTAATTATTTCATCTAGATCCCCGGCCAGAACCATGTCAAGTTTATGGAGAGTCAGACCGATGCGATGATCGGTAACCCTGTTCTGCGGAAAGTTATATGTCCGAATGCGTTCGCTGCGATCTCCTGTCCCGACCATGGTTTTTCTGGTCTGTGCTAGTTCGGCATTCTGTTCTGATATAGACTTATCAAGCAGGCGGCTGCGTAATATTTGCAGCGCTTTTTCTTTATTATGCAGTTGCGATTTTTCATCCTGACAGCTAATAACAATTCCACTTGGAACATGCGTTATGCGAACAGCCGATTGCGTGGTATTTACACTCTGTCCACCAGGACCGGTAGAACAAAATGTATCAATCCGCAGATCCTGCGAATTAATTTCGACCTCAATTTCTTCCACTTCCGGTAGCACAGCAACAGTAGCAGCTGAAGTATGTATTCGGCCTCCCGATTCGGTTGTGGGAATGCGCTGCACACGATGAACACCACTTTCAAACTTCATGCAGCTGTAAGCTCCTTTACCTTCAATGCCAAGGATCACTTCTTTATATCCACCAATGTCCGTTGGGTGGGCATCAACAATCTCTGCTTTGTAATTTTTCCGTTCAGCATACCGGGTATACATTTTCAGCAGATCCGCAGCGAAAAGCGCCGCTTCTTCACCCCCTGTGCCGGCTCTTATTTCAATAAATACACTTTTTTCATCATAAGGATCTTTGGGCAACAGTTGTTCCTTCAGTTCTCCTTCAACAGCCTCTTTTTCCTCGGTCAATGATTCAATTTCGCCATTTAAATAATCGATCATCTCGGGATCTTCACTTTCCTGCAGAACTTCATCAGCTTCATCAAGTTCCCGTTCAATATCCTTTAAGCGGCGGAAAAACTCAATCATTGGCGTGAGGGCGGCCATTTCTTTTGTCATTCTCAACCATTCATCACGCTGTTCCATAGAACGGGGATCGCTTAAAAGAGTTTCCAGTTCCGTATAACGTTTTTCAAGCATATTCAGCTTGTCCAGCATGGGTAATCACCTCCGGCAGGTAAAACCAATCACGTGAACAACCAGGTTGCAATATTGTAGTTCCTCATCCTGCCGAGTATTATATTTCTTTTTGCTCTGATGAAAATCATGTTCATTGAAGGAACACATAAAAAAGAGCAGGTCAAACCTGCTCCGCCCTGCAATGTGCCTTACAGGCCATACTTGCGCTTGAACCGTTCAACCCGACCGCCAGTGTCGACAAATTTCTGCTTACCTGTGAAGAACGGATGACATTTTGAACATATTTCTACCTTCAGGCTTTCTTTGGTGGATCCGGTTTCAAAGGTTTCACCGCAGGCACAGGTTACTGTAGTCCGATAGTACTTGGGATGTATATTTTCCTTCATCTATTACGCCCTCCTTCTGTCTTCCCGAATTATGATAATAACACAAAGATGAAAGTTCCGCAACACGCAGTCCGCAGTCATCCTCTGCTACGACGATCATCTTTACCGGATATGTTATCAAAGGGTATGCATATTTTCAAGAAACTCTTCATTTGATTTGGTCTTCTTTAACCTGTCCATCAGAGCTTCAAGAAATTCAACACTGGTGCTGTTACCCATTGCTCGACGGAGAGCCCACATCAGTTCAATTTTATGTTCGTCCAGCAGCAATTCTTCTCGCCGTGTTCCGGACCTTGATATATCAATAGCCGGGAAGATTCTCCTCTCAGCTATGCGACGGTCAAGGTGCAACTCCATATTGCCTGTTCCCTTAAATTCTTCGTATACAACATCATCCATCCGGCTGCCTGTGTCAACAATAGCCGTGGCCAGAATCGTCAGGCTTCCACCTTCATCTATGTTGCGGGCTGCCCCGAAAAAACGTTTCGGCTTATAGAAAGCGCTGGGATCGATACCCCCTGAAAGGGTTCGGCCGCTTGGCGGTATTACCAGGTTATAAGCCCTGGTTAACCTGGTAATGCTGTCAAGAAGAACAGCCACATCTTTACCCTGTTCCACGAGACGTTGGCACCGTTCCAGAACCAGTTCAGCCATACGAATGTGGTTTTCAGGTTTCTGATCAAAAGTTGAGCTGACAACATCGGCATTGACACTGCGTTCCATATCAGTTACTTCTTCCGGTCTTTCGTCAATAAGCAGGATGATTAACTCGATCTCCGGATGATTAATCGAAATACTGTTGGCCAGCTGTTTCAGAAGCATCGTCTTACCTGCTTTTGGTGGAGAAACGATTAACCCGCGCTGTCCTTTGCCGATTGGGATAAGCAGATCGATGATCCTCGTTGACAGGATATGCGAGCTCGTTTCCATCTTAATCTGTTCATCGGGATGGATGGGGACCAGAGAGGTAAACCCGGGTCTGCCGGCCAGATTTTCCGGATCAGAACCATTAATTTCTTCCACCTGGAGGAGTGCATAGTACCGTTCATTGTCTTTCGGAGGTCTTATTCTACCGGTGATTACATCACCGGTTCGCATGTTGAACCGGCGGATCTGGGAAGCAGAAATGTAAATATCATCTTCTGAAATGTAATATTTTTTTCGTCGCAAAAAGCCAAACCCGTCCTGCATGATCTCCAGCATACCCGATGCGTTATGCTGCTCTCCATTTTCTGAAAATAAACGGGTCAAAACATCAATCAATTCCTGCTTGCGCATTGTTGATTGGCCTTTGATTTCATGTTCCTTTGCCAGACGATGGAGTTCACTTAAAGTCATCGTCTTCAATTTTTCAGTGTCCAACTAAAGCACCGCCTTTTATAATTTGCCGCCTGATCGAAAAATAACGACCAAAACCAGCAGGTATCCAGCCAGAGCCAGTATTGTATCAAACCCAACACGGGCTTTTCTTTCTGTCGAACGGTAGGTCAAGCCAAAAATAATTACTGTGCTGATCAAAATAACAAGAAGTGCGGAAAATAAATGAGTTTCACTTACAGCATGAAGCAAAGCTCCATTGCGATAAACAAAATCAGCAATGAAAATAATAAACAGGTTCATGAAGTTTGCTCCGAAAACATTAGCCACTGCCATATCGAGGTAACCAAGGCGAACCGCCGACACAGTAGTAACGGTTTCGGGAAGGGACGTACTGACAGCAAGGAAAAGCGACCCCACGAAACTGTGTCCAAGACCCGTCTGCGCGGCAATCAGATCCAGGGCATCCGTAACAAGAACCCCCGCCACGACAATAAACAGAGCCGCTATACCAAAATTAAGGAGAGCAACTCCGCCTGAAGCCCTGTTGCTTTCTGGTAGTTCCTCGATATCGGTAAGGACAGGTTGATTTTTCTTTTCATATTTGAAGAGAAGCAGGCTGCCATAAAAATACAAACCCGCTATCAGCAGTGTTTCGAAACTCACCCACCCGATTTTTAAACCTGTGATCCCAAGCATAGCAATGGCAGCAATACATACCGATATTACACTGAGTGATGCAGGTATTATATGGCCTTTACCAACCTTTGAGGTCAGCGGTCCACGCCCTTCAATCATGTCAATCAGGGCCAGTAAGGAAAGATTGTAAAGACAGCTGCCCAAAATATTACCCAAAGCAAGATCGGGCGTATCTATGGTAACGGCTCTCAGGGTAGTAACCAGTTCGGGAAGGGACGTAGCCAGGGGAAGCATTAGAGCTCCGACCCATGCTGTTCCAATACCAATACGATCAGCAACTACTGCGGCATTTTTAGTCAGTTTGCTTCCAGCATAGACAATAACCACTGCACTAATGATAAATTGCAACCAGGGATTAATCATTTTGCACCTGATATATTTGAGCCGATAAAAATTGGCCGTATGAATGAAGCTAAACGGACATATTTGCGCTCGGATTTTAAATAGGGGGATATATGTTCAGTGAGTAAAATATTAAAATGCCTGAAAAGCCGGCTGTTTCCAGGTGCCCACCGATTATAACACAGCCACCGGTAAATAATTATTCTATGTCTATTAATAAATTCCTGCCAGATCAGAAAAATGGCAGAAAAAAATAGATGCTTTCTCTTTGTTATTTTAAAAATCCTTTAATGAACCGGCAGCGCCAAGATATGGATTATTTCTTATTTCATCACCAATAGTAGTAGTCGTCCCGTGTCCGGGATATATTTCGGTATCAGGTGACAGAATTAGTAACTTGCGCTTAATACTGCGCATCAATTCCGCATGCGAACCGCCAACCAGGTCTGTTCTTCCCACCGAGCCGGCAAACAGCGTATCGCCACAAAACAATTTTTTGTCAGTAAGGAAACAAACGCTTCCCGGGGTATGGCCGGGAGTATCAAGAACGGTTAAAGTTATAGTTCCAACAGTAATTATATCTCCATTTTTAATAAAAATATCGGGATGAGGTTGCTTTTTAAAAATCATTTTTAAACCGTAACCCGGATTTTCATAAAGAGACAAATCTCGTTCATGAAGATAAATAGGGACCGCTAATTCATTTTTCAGTTTACCGTTGGCCCCGATATGATCAATATGCCCGTGTGTATTTAGTATATGTTTTATCTTGAGCCCCATGGAAGCAATCGTTTCAATAATCTTTTTGCCCTGTGCCCCGGGATCAATAACAATCCCTTCCCCTGTTTTTACACAACCAAGAAGGTAACAGTTCGTAGCGAACATGCCTACGGTCAGAGTTTTAATGATCAAGTCCGTTTTCCCATCACGCATTGACTGAAGCCTCTGTTTTATTATCATTGCTCAGGATTTTTAACACTGCCGGCAACACATCAGTCAGATTAAAAATCCTTTTTGCCAGCCATTGCCGCACCTTATAGCTACCGATTAATAAAGCCGGTACGTCGTTTAAGGTATGTTCTCCGGAAGACAGATCTTCAAGATTCCCGTGATCACTGGTAACAATCAGCATAGTTTGGTCCGTTGCTATTCCATCAGCAAGAGTACCGATAAAATGGTCAAGCGTACTAACTATTCTCTTTGCTTCTGCCCGATCTTTCTTATGCCCAGCCAGATCACTTAGAAAGTATTCGAAAAGGCAGAAATGATAATGGCCGGCAATTTTTAGAAGACGCTCCGCTCCTTCTTCCGGAGTAATCAACGGTACTTCTAACCCCAATTTGTTCAGCACATTGTTGGTAATATCCATAAACAGAGCTCGCCCTTTTTTTATATCTTCAAGATCGTGAAATAGCAGGCCTCCGTAATATGTAACTAAAGTGGAACATGAATAGCGGTTTCCCGGCAACCCGCGGTATAAATGGTCAAAAAAAGGCGGTCTGTAAGCATTGGCAAAATTTGTCCTAAACCCATGTTTGTGTAACTGTAAGAATATACCTCTTCGGGCTAGAAGTTGCCTTAGGTTCTGATCAGGGAACCCGTTCATGTGCTGTCCCATCAGTTTGGGAGCGTTGATTCCGGTAAACAACGATGCCTGCCCGGTTGCACTTTGCGGTAATCCGGGCACTCCCATTACTGCATCAAGACCAAGTAAAGAGGCTTTAGGTCCGCAGTAACCGCGGGACTCCGCCAACAATTTCCTTCCGTCCAGCGTCTGCTCAATGCAGGGTGTTTCGGTAAAAGCAAAAGGATTATCCGGCAGCTGCCTCCCAAGGCCAATACCATCTATAAAAACTAGCAATACTTGCAACTAATATCCTCCATATCTTATTACTGGCCGGTGTTTCCTTATTCAGTCTCTGATTGTTCAGTTTCTGTTTCTCCTTCATTTTCAGGGGCTTCTTCTACTTCCGACTCTTCCTCCGGTAATTCTTCCGCCGGTTCCATGGTCATCTGGTCCGGACGTTCTTCGAGAACCAGAGTGGTAAAATCTCTGCTACTTTCCCTGTAGTAAGTAATCCGGATCGTGTCGCCTGGATAGTAATCGAGCAGCCGATCAAAGAGAATGGCCAAATAGGGGATATCTTCTCCGTCGATCTGGACAATAATGTCTCCTGCCGCCAATCCTGCTTTTTCTGCCGGGCTACCCTGGACGATTTCGATGATCTGTACACCCCTCTGGGGTTCATTACCACTGTAATCAAGCCAGTCATCAATTATAACGCCCATGTGAGGACGGTTGACACGTCCATAATCCATCAGATCATCAATGACTCTTTTGACTGTATTGCTCGGAACCGAGAGGCCGATCCCTTCAACTCCTACGAGGGATACTTTGGCCGTATTGATACCGATGACTTCTCCTGCCATGTTGATCAGGGGACCGCCACTATTACCGGGATTGACCAGAGCATCGATCTGGAGATAGGTATGGGCATAATCACTGTTTGATATTCTTACCTGCCGCCCAACAGCACTGACAATTCCGGAAGTAACTGTCTGTTGAAAGTAACCAAGAGGGTTGCCGATCGCAGCTACCGCTGCGCCCACCCTGACCTGATCCGAATCGCCTAGTGGTATATGAATCATTTCCTCTTCTTCGATCTTTAAAAGAGCCAGATCTGTTAAATCATCAGAACCGATCACTTCAACTTCATAATATCCTTTATCGGGAACAACAACTGTTATTTTCTCAGCATTTTCGATTACATGCTGATTGGTAACAATATAGCCATCAGGAGATATAACTACCCCTGATCCTGATTCCATCTCTTCAAAAAGCTGTTCTCCGAAACGGGTTACTTCCATGTGCCGTTGCACCCCCACCACGGCAGGCATAACCTGTTCCACAATATCAGCCAGCGTCACCTGCGTTTCTGACTGGACAGAACCTGGCTGAGGCACTTGCTCTTCAATATTAACGGCTTCTTCTTGAGGCTCATCGGCAGCTTCAGAAGTAAGGAAAAAATAACAGAGTCCGTATAGTACGGCTGCTCCCAGTAAAACACCCAGTATACCCAGAGCAATATATCCTACGACGGACCAAAATCTTCTGGAGTGTGGATTTTCATAATCAGGTTGATTATCCATCTAAAAACACATCCTTTTTCAATAGATTGCTATTCCCGGCTTCTGCTAACACGACCGATCATTCTTCAGTATCTAAAGGCCTGAATCACCGGGGAAATTTGCCGGGCATCTGCATTAAATCGCCTTCACTGATTCTTTTAATCGATGCCCCCAGACTGATGAGTTTATCCTCCAAAATTTCATAACCTCGATCGACATGTTCAATCGCCCCAATTTCTGTCGTCCCATCAGCCATGAGAGCAGCAATGATCAGCGCTGCTCCGGAACGAAGATCAGGTGCGGTCACCGGTGCTCCGGAAAGATTGCCACCGCCTTCAACGAGAGCAGTTCTCCCCTCCACTTTTATCCGGGCACCCATTCTCTTCAATTCATCGACCTGATTGAAACGTCCGTCAAATACATTTTCAGTTACAACACTGAGTCCCCTGGCAGCAGTGAGTAAAACCATCCCAGGAGGCTGAAGATCTGTTGGGAAACCGGGATAAGGAAATGTTTTAAGATCAGAGGCAACCAGGTTTCCAGTGCCTGTTACGGTTATTCTTTCCGGTTCGACCTGCACCTGGGCCCCCACTTCTCTCAACTTTGCCGTAATAGCTTCAAGGTGTTTTGGAATAACATCTTCTACTGTTACAGTTCCGCCTGTAGCTGCCGCTGCCAGCATAAACGTTCCTGCCTCAATACGGTCCGGGATAACGGCGTGACGAACACCGGAAAACTTTTTCACTCCGTCTATTCTGATAACATCGGTCCCCGCCCCCCTGATTTTTGCTCCCATAGCATTGAGGAAGTTTGCCAGATCCACTATCTCCGGTTCCTTGGCGGCATTCTCAAGGACTGTTCTGCCCTCAGCAGCCACAGCAGCGAGCATCAGGTTGATGGTCGCTCCAATAGTAACCACATCCAGGTAAATATTGGCCCCTTTCAATCGTTCAGTCGATAGATTAATCATTCCATGTTCAATTTTGATATCTGCTCCAAGCGCAGAAAATCCTTTAAGGTGCTGATCGATAGGCCGTGGCCCCAGATCACATCCACCGGGGATCGGCACTTCTGCCCGCCCAAAACGGGCCAGCAAACTGCCCATAAAATAGTAAGAGGCCCGCATTCTTTTCACCAGTTCATACGCCGGGGCAATCCTGGCCAAATTACCTGGAATCAGCTCGATGGCGTTTCTGCCACGCCTGCGTATGGTTACCCCCAAATTTTCCAGAATGGAGACCATTGTCCGGACATCTGTAATGTCGGGTAAATTATCTATGAACAAATTTTCCGATGTCAAAATCGCCGCCGGTAGAATAGCAACAGCAGCATTCTTGGAGCCGCTGATTTTTACCTTTCCTGAGAGGCTGGTCTTGCCCTGGATAATATATTTTTTCATAATTACCTCCGTCTCGGTCACCGCATAAACACCGGAATAAATTATTGCAGTTGATCCGGTATAATTCCTTCCTGTTCCAGGTTTCCGGTAAAAGCATTAATATAATAATGAGTGTGATCGTCTAAAACTATCCGCCACACCGGCGGGATTTCCCATTTTTCAGCTTCATACTCACCACTGAAATATCCCAGAGTCACTTCTTTAATGTGCCCTGGTTCGGGGCTTGGCCCCAGTTCGGCAACGAGATTATTGAGCGCATCAGTAGCCGATATGACCTCCATCTCTCTGGATGGGATTATTTCCACCATATCAAGCCAGTATATATCTACCGAAACAATCTTCTGTTCTTTTAAAACAACTTTCATCTGCCCGGTAAAAACCGGCATCTCGTTCAAGATTTGATAATAATAAAAATTAATATTACCATTTTCGTCTTCTTCAATATAATCATGGAAAAATCCTTCCGGCATTACCGCTTTCTCTTTCAGGACGCTTTCAATGTTGCTTCTTATTTCTTGCTTGCTAAACAAAGAAGAATTTGCATTGATTTCCAAACCCGGTTCATAAATTATCTGGATCAACCCATTGGAATGCACAACTGCCCTCTCGCCCTCACGGTTAAAATAAATTATCTTATCACCATAATCAATCTGGGCTCCTTCAGCAATAAAATACATCAGGATATGCTGCTGCAACTTAGCCGAAGGTGTAACCGTAAGAAAATCACTCATTTGCACCGCCCGGTTAAAAGAGGCATCCAGAAAATAATTGTTTTCGTTGAGTACTGTCTGGGTCTTTTTTAAATCTTCAATCTTAATGGCAACTTTGGTAAGCCGGCCAAAATCCGGCCAGAAAAGATGATAGGCCAGAAATAGATTTAGTCCGGCAAACACTATGATTAAGATCAACTTGGCCCGGCCGAGATTCACTGCATATCCTCCTCGTCAAGCAGTTCCAACTCGGCTGCTGTCAGATAAAACCTCTCCCCGTTAATCTGAACGAACCAAACCGGTTCTCCTTGCAAAGACTGATGCTGTCGCCCAACAACAGCATATCCAGAACAGAACTCCTCTAATACTATATTTTTAATAAAATCAGTCTGTTGATTTTCAAAGACTGTCAAAGCAGTATTTAACGCTTCCGACCATTCTACTGCCGGACTAACAGCCTCCTCCTCGTCTTCAAGGATACCGCCAGGTATATAAAGGGATCTTGTAAAATGGATCAATCCCAGGTCATTAAATAAAGCCCGCGTAGGTATCGAAGAATAAATTGGCCGTCCATCATAATACATCTGCCAGTCAACTGAGTAGTAAGATGCGCGGGGATTTTCATTTAAAAATATATTTTCAAGCTTCAGCCCCTGCGGCCAACCTCCATGATAGCTGATTAAGTTGCTGCTGTAAAGCAGCGCATCGGCATAAGAAGATGTGGTCTGACCTTTTTCAAGCCTGGGGTAAGAATATTCAAACCCTGTTCTTGTCAAACGAAGACCCTTTTCACCATCTGTATAAATCAACCCGCCGTCTTTTTCTTCTATCATCCTGGCCAGATTATAATCGACAAAAAATGATTGTAGGATCTGCTCGCGGTTGATTGTCTCGACCTGGATAGATAATCTTGCTGGATAAGCCCATTCAGTTGGCAGATAAAAAGATTTTGCCACCGTGATATCAAAATCAAATGTCGCAGAAAGCACTTCATCATCGACAGTACTATAAGGTGTTTTTTCATCAACACTTAAAGAATTGTAAACCTCTCTGAAATGACTGCCTTTGTCTTTATTGAGATGCACTTCCACCTCTTCATCTTCTCTGCCCGTGTAGATAAGTTCCAATGATTCAGGGAAAAATATCACTTCAATTTTTACAATCTCCGAATTGATTTCCTCTGGAACCCAGATCCAGTCTTCCAAAAATGGTAAAGGAGGTTCAAAATTGTAAATAATCCGGCTCTTGGCTGTGCTTTTTTCTTCATTGTTATGATCTTCTTCGGAAAAAGGGCTTATTTCTGTTTTAAGAAATTCTACCAGTTCTGCCCAAAGTAAAGTATAACCCGACTGTCCTTCTCCATAGCTATAATATATTTCATCATCTACAGAAAATATCCTTGACGGTGTAATAATTTCTTCCATTACTCGCGGTTTCTCTACAGCACTTTCTTCCAAAACATCTTCGGCAATGAATTCCGCCGGCATTTGCCCGTACCACAGCTGATAAGTAAGATACAGGCTTAAAGCAACCAGCAGTATTAAGATGATAGATTTAAACTTTTCCTTCATTGCCATACCCCTTCACCAGCCCCGGTACGAGGCAAGGTAAACCAGACCCTTGTGCCAAAGCCAAGCCTGCTGGTTATCCAGATTGAACCTCCATGCGCTTGCACCATTTTTCGGGCGATGGAAAGTCCCAGGCCGGTGCCGCCATAATCACGGCTCCTCGTCTTTTCAACCCTGTAAAAACGTTCGAAGATCCTTGGCAGCTCATTCTCGGGAATACCCCTACCGGTATCTTCTATTAATATTTTGATAAAATCTCCATCTTCCTCGGCTCTCAGGGTGATTCTCCCGTCCTGTGGAGTAAATTTTACCGCATTATTCAATAAATTGGTAAAAACACGCATTATCTTATCCCGGTCCACGAAGACCTTTGGGAAATTATCTTTGATTGCCACTTCTATAAGGTGAGAAGAAGCACTTGCTTTTTGCCTGGTCTGTTCTACGGCTTCCAGGGCCAGTTCTTTCAGGTTAACATCGTCCATATGCCAATCAACACGGGCTGAATCTATCTGGGATAGCACGAGAAGATCTTTGACCATACTGACCATCCGTTCAGTCTCGGAGGCCAGCACTCCCAGGAATCGCCGCCTTGTATCAGGTTCTTTATCCGCACCGTCAAGCAGCGTCTCAACATAGCTTTTTACTGTAGCCAGAGGAGTCCGCAGCTCATGGGAAACATCAGCCACAAATTCCTCCTGGCGCCTGGTCAGTTCCCTTTCTCTGGTTACATCATGAAGCACTATGAGAGTGCCGTTAAGTTTGCCTTTCTCCACTTTAAAAGGAGCCACTTTTACCTGCATGGTGCAATCGGGATCATGGCTCGACACCTCTGCGGTAAGCGGTTTCTGATCGCGGATAAATTGCCTGGTTGCATCCCGCCCTATAAGACTGCGTAGCAAACTAAATCCCGCACTGCTATGCAAATCAACCTTAAGATTTATAATTTTTAGTAATTGACTGGCGGATGGATTAATCTGTATAAGGTACCCTTTGCCGTCGAGTGCAACTACACCATCACTCATATTGTTAATAATCGCTTCCACTTTACTCTTTTCCGAAGACATTTCATTAATCGTGTTGCTGAGTTGTTCGGCCAGATAATTGAATGTTTGTCCAAGAAGACCTATTTCATCGGAAGTCTGGACCTTAATTTTCCGGGAAAAATCTCCTCCGGCCATAAAATTAGCCTGATCAGTAACTTCTTTTATTGGCGAAGTAATAGTTCTGGTTAAAATAATCCCCAGGACAAAGCTGATCGCAAGGGCAATCCCAACACCGCTGAGCAGGATAATTTTTACCTCGTTCAAGGTACTGTCAACCGGCTTCAGAGAACCGCTGAGATACACAACTCCGAGGGTGTTGCCTTCATCCTGGATAGGATATGCCAGGTAGTACCGCCTTTCCTGGACAGCCGGATCATAACGAATCGTGTCACTCAGATGACCGGTCAGAGCCCTTATGATTTCATCACGGATCAAGCGGCGTCCAAGCAATGCCTGGCGTCCGGAGGTGCCGACGATATTGGCATAGTTATCCAGGATAATAATTTCCATATCATGAAGATCCCTAAATTCACGAGTTAGGCGAACGCTGTCCTCGCTCCACATCTGTCCTTCTCCCAGGCCGGGTTCAACAAAAGCAGACAATAACCTGGCCTGGTTTTCAAGGCTCTCCTTGTAATTATGCAAATAATACTCTTCCAGTGAATGGACTAGATATACGCTGATTAACTGCAGGGAAAAAAGGATAAGCATGAGGTATATGAAAATAATTTTCCACTGGAGGCTGTTAAATATTTTTCCTCCGCCTGAAATAATAGCCCACTCCTCTTTTAGTACGAATATAGTCGGGTTTTGCAGGGTTGTTTTCTAATTTTTCACGCAGCCTGCGAATGGTAACATCCACAGTTCTTTCATCAGCAATGTAATCATAGCCCCAGACCTGATCTAAAAGCTGCTCACGGCTAAATACATAACCCGGTTTCTTGATCAGATAAACAAGCAAATTATACTCTCTGATGGTCAGTTCAACCGGCTCTCCCTGGTTATAAACCTGGACTTCCCCCTGATCTACAATTATCGCACCGAAAACAATCCTGCTATTTTCTGAATCAGTTTTTTTCTCTTTCGTTTGAGTACGTCTTAAAATTGCCTTAACCCTGGCCGTTACCTCACGGGCACTGAACGGTTTGGTAACATAATCATCTGCTCCCAGTTCCAGCCCGATAACCTTATCCATCTCGAGATCTTTCGCTGTGAGCATTATAATGGGGATATCATGGTTGGAGCGAATTTCTTTGCAAACAGTAAAACCGTCTTTGCGGGGCAGCATAATGTCAAGGATAATTAAATCGGGATTTTCCGCTTCCACCTGCAGAAGAGCCTCTTCTCCGTTAAAGGCGGTCACTACCCTGTAACCTTCTTTTTCAAGATTGTACTGCAGGATATCTACGATCGGTTTTTCATCATCCACAACTAAAATTTTATCTGTCAATGTTTACAACCCCGTTTAATAAATTAACATAAGTCATTCGCCTTTGCTTGATTCAATCCCTGCTCGCTCAGGAAACCTGTTATACAGACAGAAAAGTAAAACAGCCCTTCTCCAACAGAAGAAGGGCTATCGTGAGACAACAACTTTTACGGGCGGAAAAATTGCAGGGGATCTATCGGTTCATGCTGATAATAGGCATGCCATTCACCGGTTCCATCATCCACGCGAACTTCAAAATGCAAATGCGGTCCGGTTGAGCGGCCGGTTGATCCAAGCAGGGCAATCACATCTCCCTGATTGACCTGATCTCCCTTTTGGACTAAATTTTCACTGTTATGCAAATAAAGGGTCCAATAAACCCCGTGGTATATAATGATATAATTACCCTGTGAACCTCCGTGTCCTGAAAACCAGACTACACCACTGTCAGCTGCAAGCACCCCGGTACCCATTGGAGCATTAATGTCAATCCCGGTATGCCAGGAACTAAAACCCCGGCCTGGAGTTACTTCACCACGGCTAGCGACCGGCCAAACGAACTGCCCTTCTCCGATGGATGGCACTTTAGCCATTCCCTGGGTTATTACCTGGGGCACAGGTTCATCAATGATCGTTTCTTCAAGCTTGGTCCGCATTACTTCAACACCGTTTTCCAGAGTCAAATGATAGACAATTTCTTTTAAACCCTCTTTGCCCGGTGTGGTTACATCACTTTGAACAACCCACATTTCATCATCATAGATATATTCCACTGAAAAAGGAATTGGTTCATATACTGTTACTTCTTCAATTACTTTAACGTGGACTCCATCAATATCGTTCATTTTTTGTTCCTGCATCTCAGCATCCAAACGTTCAATTTTGGGAGTATTATTGAAATAAGCCGGCACTGGTGATGGTGTTTCGTCGGATGGCACTTCATCATCTTCGCTTTCTATTCCCTTATAGCGACTTTCAAGGACGATCCTGTCTTCAGCCCTGGCTGCCAAATAAACACCGGTCAAAGTATCTTCTTTGCTGTTTTCCACCAGCAAATCAACTACCTCATCGGCACTGCAGATACTATCTGGAGCAGCCGAACAATTTTTCAGGTCCAATTCTTCCACAACAAAAGCCTCAAGGATTCGGCCGCTTCCGCTTGTCTGAGTAAAAGATGCGGTCAGAGAATCGACAATTAAATCAAGTTCTTTCTCAGAGGAGACAGGAGCAACAGGTCTGCCGTCCACTGTGACCATATAAGCATCGGCAGCCAGGTTAAGGTGGCGACGAATAAATTCACGGACCGCTTCTGAATCAGGTTCACTTTCAGGCCTGAATTCTCGGATTAAGGAAATATTGTTTTCCGCCTCTAGCGGCATGCCGTACAGCTCACCACAGCGATGAGTTATTTCCTCTATATAACTTTCAATTTCATCAGCATCCCTGACCACTCCCACTTCAACAAAACCCGCTTCCTGATCATCAAGAACTACTACGCATACATAATTTTCCAGGTATACATGAATCCCCAGCAAAAAAATCACCACGATGGCAGCGCCCATAATGAACTGATAGCTCTTCATAGTAAAGGCAGTCAGCATTTCTTGCAGGCGATTATATAACTGCCTTAATCTGGCAGTTATATTAAACCTGTGTTGTTTCCCAGCGGGTACTCTATGAACAGTATTTGAATTCATTGCAATGGATTCCTTTCCTGAATCAATCCGGCAGTTTAGTATACCGGCTTTCCAGAATTGGATCAAGCCTTGAAATAAAATACTATAACCATTAACAAAAACTATAACGTTGAAATATTCGCCAGAAAACAAAAAAAACCTTTTTGAGAACCGTTATTACTGTTTTAACAGTCTTACCATAGAGCTTGTGGGATTAAGAAACCTTTACTTTTCATAGTTCGTCTAATTATAAACTGAAATACGCTGCGCTATTTCTCTCGCCGCTGTAAGACCGGTAGCAGAAGATTGAATCAGACCCCGTGTAATCCCGGCCCCGTCACCGATTGCAAAAAGGTTGCTGATCTCTGTTTCAAGATTTTCGGTAAGTCTAAGGCGATAAGAATAAAATTTAACTTCTACCCCATAAAGAAGAGTATGACGTGTATTAACCCCAGGCACAAGCTTCTCCAATGCTTCAAGCATTTCAATTATCGCTACCAGATAGCGATAAGGTAAAACCAAACTTAAATCACCGGGAGTAGCTTCTTCAAGAGTAGGACGCACCAGACCACGGTTAATACGCTCCTGTGTTGAGCGTCGTCCGGCCAACAAGTCACCCAGGCGCTGGACAATTACTCCGTCACCTAGCATATTGGCAAGACTGGCGATGTAGCGCCCATAACGGATGGGCTCTTTGAATGGATAAGTAAAAGATTTACTGACCAGCAAAGCAAAATTAGTATTATCGGTCTTTCTCTCAGCATAACTGTGACCGTTTACTGTAATTAATCCTTCGTTATTCTCCGTAACCACCACTCCGTAAGGATTCATACAAAAAGTACGAATTCGATCATCAAAATGGCTGGTAAAATAAATCAATTTTGATTCATATATTTTATCGGTAAGCGTGTCCATGATTACCGAGGGGACTTCTACTCTTACTCCTATATCCACGGGATTGTTGGAGCTATTCAAACCAAGTCTGGTGGATTCACGCTGCATCCATTCTGAACCGGCCCTGCCGGGGCCGCATATCACAAAATCGGCGGCAATAAAATCGCCGTTTGCAAGAAGAATCCCATTAATTACACCGTTTTCAGCACTGAGCTCTGCAACAGCTGAATCCATCATTATATCAATTTTATCAACCAGTGCCTCATACATATTCTTAAGAATGCGGTAACAGTTTTCCGTTCCCAGGTGCCGGATCATTGCCGGAATGAGGCTAAGGCCAGCAGCGACTGAGCGCCGTTCAATATCTTTGATTGCTTCTTTATCGGTTCCGTAAACCTTTTGCGGTGCACCAAATGACAGATAAATACCGTCAACCTCTTCAATGAGACGCCTGACAATTTTCTGATCGATGAGATCGTTTAAAAACCCGCCAAAATCTGCAGTCAGGGTCAGCTTGCCGTCGCTAAATGCACCGGCACCACCCCAACCGCAGGTGGTAGTACAGGGTTCACAACGCTGACAGCGACCGTACTCTCCCTGTGTCTTACAGCTGCGTTTCTCAAGCGCAGGACCTTTATCAACAATTAATATACTGGCTTTAGTTTTTGCCGACAGTTCGAGGGCAGCGAATATGCCGGACGGTCCTGCTCCTATAATAACAACATCATATTTTTGCTTTAAAGACAAAGTTACCCTTCTTCCTTGATTGATTCACGGGCTACATTGGCAAATTTTGTAAATCTATCGAGGAAATAAAGCTCCGCCAGCCCGGTCGGGCCGTTACGCTGCTTGGCGATGCTGATCTCGGCAATATTACCTTTTTCAGTATCTTTGTTGTAATAAGATTCGCGGTAAATAAACATTACCACATCGGCGTTGGCCTCAATGCCGCCCGATTCCATTAAATCACTGAGAATAGGACGTCGATCGGGTCTTTTTTCAACAGCACGGCTAAGCTGGGAAAGAGCCACTACTGGAACCTCAAGTTCCTTGGCCAGTGCCTTAAGAGCTCTGGAAATTTCTGATAATTCCTGCTGCCTGCTTTCAGCTCTACTGAAACCGCGCATAAGCTGAAGGTAGTCGACAAAAATGGCATCAAGCCTCTTTTCCGCTTTTAAACGGCGCGCTTTGGCTCTTACTTCCATAACCGACATTGATGCGGTATCGTCGATATAAAGCGGAGATTCGCTTAGCGGTCCGACAGCCCTGGTCAGTTTGTGCCATTCATCCTGGCTCAGGAAACCCCTTCTCATATTCTGTGCATCAACCTGTGATTCGGCACAGAGCAATCGTTGGGCCAGCTGTTCCTTTGACATCTCCATGCTGAAAAATGCCGTTGATTTTTTTTCCCGCACAGCAATCTGCTGAGCCATATTCAGAGCCAGAGTAGTTTTACCCATACTCGGACGGGCAGCTATAACGACAAGATCAGAATTCTGCAGTCCCGAAGTAAGTCTGTCAAGGTCCATGAAACCTGTTGAAAGACCGGTAACTCCTTTTTTTTCGTCGTACAGTTTCTCAATCCGATCAAACGCCTGTACCAGGACATCTTTCAGTGATGCAAAACCCTGGTGTTTACCGCGGCGCCCTATTTCGAAAATTAGTTGTTCCGCTTCATCAAGAAATTCATCAACGTTGGGAGGCGAATCAAAACTGCGGGTTACTATACCGGTTGCTGCCTGAATAAGCGAACGCAAAATTGCTTTTTCGCGGACTATCTGAGAATGATAACGTACATTGGCAGCAGTGGGTACACTATTGGCAAGGCTGACAAGATAAGTCCTTCCCCCGATTTCTTCCAGGCATTGCCTGCGTTGAAGCTCCTCCGATAAAGTTACTATATCTACCGGTTCCCCTCTCTCACTTAAACTGATTATCCCGGCAAAAATTTTCTGGTGGGCGGTAGAATAAAAGTCCTCGTCAGTCAAAAGCTCTGCAGCGGCGAATATTGCCTCTTTATCAATAATCATCGAACCGAGGACTGATTGCTCAGCATCCTTGCTCTGAGGAGGAACTCTGTCGCTGATTACAACCACTTCAAATCCGCACCTTCCCGAATTATTATTCGTCTTTCTCGACTACAATTTTTAATTCCGCCGTAATACCCTGATGCAGTCTAACATTGGCAATGTGCGGACCGACACTTTTTATCGGTTCCGGGAATTCAATTTTCTTTTTATCTACTTCAACACCAATGTCAGACAGTTTTCCGGCAACATCTGCGGAAGTAACCGAACCAAACAGCCGCCCCTCATCACCAGCCGGCATTTTAAAAATTATGACCTGACCGGATACCTTTTCAGCCTGACGACTGGCTTCTTCTTCCAGTTGTCGGTTGACGGCTTCTTCTTTTTGCTTCTGTTTTTCCCATTCACGTAACTTCTGCGGGGTAGCTTCAACAGCCATTTTCCTGGGGAGAAGGTGATTACGGGCATAACCGGGGGCTACATCCTTGATTTCTCCTTTTCCACCGAGGTTAGGTACATCCTGTTGAAGGATTATTTTCATAGCTAAATCACTCCTTTTGTTCAATCTCGATTGGATGACAGGGTTAGAATTTAAAACTGCCTTCCCCTCAGTTAGTTCTCTTCCAGTTCCCTGCACTCCTGCAAAAAAAGAGCGGCTACCAGAATGTTAAACCCGGCACCGCCACTTTTATGAATATAAAATTTAACTGATCTTACTCCGCGGTAAAAGGAAGCAGGGCCATTATCCTGGCTCTTTTGATCGCCCGGGTCAACTGGCGCTGATGACGGGCGCAATTTCCGGAAATGCGGCGCGGCAGAACTTTACCTCGTTCCGTAATAAAACGTTTTAACTTTTCATACTGCTTATAATCAACATTGTCTATTTTTTCAACACAAAAGCTACAAATTTTCTTTTTCGGTTTCCTACCTTTGTCTCTTCTCATCATATCACCCTCCTTTCACTAGAAAGGAACATCATCCTCGCTGATGTCAGTGTTTTCAGAACCGCTTTCGTCAAAATCGTCGTTTTTATCTTTGTCGGTTCCCCGACCCTTATCCAAAAATCGCACATCATTGGCTACTACTTCAGCCACTTTTCGCCTAACACCCTGGCTGTCGTCATAAGATCTTATTTGCAGGCGGCCTGTAGCTGCAGCCATACTGCCTTTTTTAAGATAATTAGCGCAGTTTTCTGCCAGTTTGCGCCAGGTTACAACATTGATGAAGTCTGTATCTCTTTCACCCTGCTGATTGGTAAAAGGACGATTAACAGCAAGGGTAAACGTCGACACAGGTACTCCATTGCCCGGAGTATAACGGAGCTCTGGATCCTGGGTCAAGCGGCCGATTAGAACCACCATGTTAAGCATGACAAAATCACCCTCACTTAAAATAATATTTAATCAAATCTGCTTAGTCAGTCTTTTCCTCTTCTTCCAACTGGTCAGCTGTTCCCTCAGCCGATTGCTCGGTTGTTTCCGAAGTTGGCTGTTCGTCTTTACTTACTTCTGATTCTTCGCCGGCCGTTTTTTCTTCTTCTGCTGCGACATCCTCAACTTCTCCAGCAGGTACATGTTCTTCCCCACCAACAGCGTCCAGATCACTCTTATCGGCGGATACAATCATGAAACGTATTATGGCATCTGTAACCCGAAAATAATGTTCGACCTCCGGGATTATGGTTCCCGGCGCATCGAAATAGACGAGGTAGTAATGCCCTTCCTTGTGCTTGTTGATTTCGTAAGCAAGTTTTCGTTTGTGCCAGTCTACAACTTTAATAACCGAACCACCATTTTTTGTAATGGTTTCCTCTAAGTTGTTCAATACTTCAGTTTCTTCTTCCGATTCCATATCGGGTCGTAAGATCAGCATGTTTTCGTATAGTCCCACTCTTATCACCTCCCTCTGGACTGATGGCCCCTTTGCAGAGCAGGGATTTACCTGAAACATGATAGCATATTTACTCCAGAGGGGCAAGCCAGCTGAAACAAGGTTTCTACCTATTTCTCTAAATTCGATCTACTTTTAGCACCCGTATTTTAGCACCCTTAATTTTTTATTATAATGAAAATATACCGGCGAAGGAAAACAATTGCCAATCACTGCTCTTCACGGTAAGCAGCACTACGCTTAAGCAGTTCGATAATTCCTTTCACTATGCCGGCTACGGGAACTGCCAGCACCATTCCGAGCAACCCGGCCAGCTTTCCTCCGGCCAGGATAGATGTAATAATGGTTATCGGTTTCAAATTCAGAATACGTCCCAGAAGAAGGGGCGCCAAAAAAACTCCATCCAGTATCTGGATAATAACATATACAAGCAGCACAATCAGGGGAGACGGAGTCAACGGAGAAAAACTGAGCAGTACAGCTGGAATTGCTGCGATATAAGGCCCCAGGTAAAGAATAAAATTAAGCAAGCCGGCAATCAACCCAAGCAGTAAAGCATAAGGCATCCCGATCAAAAACAAAACAGTCCCCGTTACAATCCCGACAATCAAACAGCGGAGAAGGGAACCACGGATAAAGGAACCCACATTGGCATCTACTATGGCAATGAATTCTTCCGCCAGCTTTCGATGAGCAGGAGGTACTACTTCAATCACCTGGCTGCGAACAGCCTGAAAATCATAAAGCAGGTAAAAAACAAGAAATAAAACGAGAAAAATATCAACTGTTTTGCTGATTATCTGAACCGAGGTTTCTGCCAGATATTCTACGGCCTGATAGAAATTTTCAGATATGTTTGACAAGTAATCCTTGATTTCATTTTCCAGATCCAATCTGATCGTCTGCTGCGAAAGCGAAGCAAGGTATATTTGAAAACGTTCCAGGTAATGAGGAAAATTCTCTGCCAGTTCACTCGCTTCTTTATAAACAATAGGTATCAACAAACTAACAACCAGCACGCAAAAAAGCAAAAATGCAACAAATACTATCACCACTGAGAAACCATGACCAACAGCAAAGCGTCGCTTGATATACTGCAACAGCGGGTGGAGAATATAAACAATAAGGGTACTCACCAGCAGAAGGGCAACAACCCAGGCCAGGCTGTTTAAAAACCAGATTGCTCCGATGATAATTAAGACTAAAACCACGAATCGAAGAATCAAAGACCAGTATTTATCCAAAATTTAATTTCTCCTTTTTTAGGCACGGAAACGGAAAATCAAAACATCACCGTCTTCAATCGGATAATTGCGTCCTTCTGTTCGGCAAAGCCCTTTCTCCCTGGCTCGAGCAAGACTACCGGCTGTAAGCAGGACATCCCATGGAACAACTTCTACATTGATAAACCCCTTTTCCATGTCAGTATGCACCTTACCGGCAGCTTTAATAGCAGGTATCCCTGATGGAACAATCCAGGCTCTTGTTTCACTTCCTTTGATCGTATAAAAAACAGCCAGATCAAGCAGTATAAAACAACGAGCAAGAAGTTCCTCAATCCGGCTGGTTTGCATTCCGTAAGCATCCAAAAAAACTTTCTTTTCTTCCGCCGGCAGTTCGGCCAGTTCTGCCTCCAGGGAAACACAGATAGGAATTGCCTCGTATTTTTCAGGAATGCCGGACAGGTCCGGATTGCCAGGAGAATCCTCACCAGTATTGTATACATAAATCATTTTCTTTCTGGTTAGCAAGGACAGATTGGCCAGGAAGCTTATTTCTTCTTCAGTAAACTTAACCTGTGAAAGCATCAAACCTCGATTCAAATAATCAAGCGTTTTTGCAAGCAGATTCAGTTCAGCCCGGGCATTTTTATCGCCGCTTTTGGCCTTCGGTTCCAGCTTGTCCTCTCTCCGTTCGACGACTTCAATATCTGCAAGACATAACTCAAGGTTTACTGTTTCCACTTTTGTAGCAATGCTTTTACTGTTTTCTTCCTGTCTGTTGTAAGCACCAACAACATGAATCAATAGATCGACATCCCGGAGATGTCCCAGGAACTGGTTGCCAAGACCTTCACCTCTGCTGGCACCTTTAACCAGACCGGCCACATCTGTTATTTCAATGGTGGCCGGGGTGATCTTATCAGCACAGCTTAACTCGGCCAACGCAGGCAGCCTCCGATCGGGTAAAGGAACTACTGATTTATTGGGATCGATGGTAGAAAAAGGATAGCTTTCTATGGTAACATCAAGTGAAGTGATCGCTTTAAAAAGAGTCGACTTTCCTGCATTCGGCAAGCCGACAATTCCACAGCTCCAGGACATAATCAACTCTCCCGTTTACTCTTCCTGCTGTTCTGCCTCAGAAATAATTCTTTTCAATCTGCGCTCAAAACGAGAACGAGGTATCAAAACGCTTCGCCCGCAATTTAGACATTTAATCCGGACATCCATGCCGACCCTAATTATCCGCCAGCAGTTTGCCCCACAGGGATGCCCTTTTTTCATCTCTACCAATTGACCAACAGAGTATGTAAGCACTTCCCTGGATCACCGTTCCTCGATATCTGTAATCACAGCATCAATTTGTTTAAATACATCTTCAATATCCTTATTACCGTCAATAACACTTAGGAGATCTTTTTCACGGTAAAAATCAATTAAAGGCTCTGTTTGCTTTTTATATACCTCCAACCTCTCTTTCACTGTTTCCAAAGCATCATCATCGCGTTGAAATAGATCACCACCACATTTATCGCATACATTGCGTACCTTTGGTGGGTTAAATTTCATGTGATAGTTGGCCCCGCAGTTCGAGCATACTCGTCTGCCAGTAAGTCTATCGATCAGCTCACTCTCATCAACTTCAAGCAAAACTACTGTGTCGATTTTCGTTCCAATCATCAGAAGCATTTTATCGAGAGCAACTGCCTGGGCAAAAGTCCTTGGGAAACCGTCCAGAAGCGCGCCTTTTTGGCAATCAGGCTCCTGCAGGCGTTCTTTAACAATATCAACTACCAGATCATCGGGGACGAGCTGTCCGCTGTCCATATAATCCTGGGCTTTACGGCCCAAAATTGTTTTTTCTTTGACAGCTTTCCTGAGGATATCACCGGTGGAAATATAAGCAAAGGCAAATTCTTTAACCAATCGTTCAGCCTGCGTGCCTTTACCTGCACCAGGCGGTCCCAGTAAGATAATAAGCATTTTAATACCTCGCTTTACAATTATGGCATTTTTAAATTTAATCTAATGGAGTCTTTAGCTCAATCATCAGATCATCTAAAAACTTCCCTACCTCTACATCACTCATCCGGACTACTGATAAGAGCCAATTTAATCGGCATGAATATAATAATCTGCATGTAAAACCGCAAACTACTGTCTAATAATAAGAAAAACACCTCTTAAATTGTTTGAGTGTTGTCCGTCTGGTAATATTTGCTGTATTTTTTACCGTGCTTCTGAATTATTCTCTCCTTGATCATCTTGTTTGCGGAGGACCTTATTTTTGTCTTTGTCCTTTAATGACATTTCCATGCCGCCGGATATAATCGCCCCTTCTTCAATGAGCAAGCTATTCACTTTAAACTTGCCAACGGCTGTCGAGGTTTTTTTGAGCTCCAACCTGCCCTCTGCTTCAATGCTTCCCTCAAAGTGACCGGCTATCGTGACATTTCGCGCTTTCAAATCGACAACAACCGTACCGCTTTCTCCAATGATTACGTCTCCTTTGTTCGTAATATCTCCCTTCGCTTCTCCATCTATGCGAATTAAACCGTTCCCAACCATCGTACCCTGAAAAATGGTCCCTTTGCCGATTATAGTATTTACCTTATCCGAGGATACATCAAGGCTATTTTTTTTAAACAAATGATCTGCCTCCTAACTTACAGTTGTTTCAAATAATTGGCCGGGTTGACCGGTGATCCCGAATGACGAACCTCATAATGCAGATGGGTCCCTGTTGTTCTGCCGGAACTACCCATGTGAGCAATGATCTGACCTCTTTCTACCTGCTCCCCGGCATTAACAACAAAATCAGCGAGATGGGCATAATGAGTTTCATAACCGTAGCCATGATCGATAATGACAAGATTGCCGAGGCTGCCCCTGTATCCTGTAAAAGTGACAGTACCGGGAGCAGAGGCATATATAGACGATCCGTAAGAACCAGTTATGTCGACTCCGGTATGAAACTGGTAACCACTTTCAGCATAGGGGATTTTCCTTGTTCCAAAACCTGAAGAGATACGTCCGCGAGCCGGCCAAAGCGAAGGAATTGCATCGACCCTGTCAACATACTGGTCAAGGACATCGAGGATTTCCGTTCGTTCCGGCACACTGTCCTGCAAGAGGGCAATATTATCGGCTGCTCTATCCAGAACCCCGCCGGACGACGAACGACTGGCATATTGACGATCATGCTCGTTCTCTTCTTTTTCCTTGAGAGCATCGAGAACCGGCATCGCTTGAGGCTGCAGATTAATATTTTCATCGCTCTCAAGCTCCAGTTTATCGGTCATTTTATCAACGAGAGCATCAATCTCACCAAGCTGTTCCATCATTTTTTGCGTTTCCACAGCCAGAGTGT
>JAGYMW010000023.1 GCA_018400435.1 Bacillota bacterium
GCAGAGATAACCAATAACCGGTTTACCACTTTCCTCTTTAAGCCGGCGTATCCTCCCGGAGTTTTCGGCGAGAACCGTAATTTCTTTGAACTCGTGATTGTCGCTGCTTTCCATTTTATCAGCCTCCTTGTTTTGCTTTTTCCACAGTCTCCAGGAATGCATGAAGCCGGGTTTTGATCTGAGCGTCAGACCAGAGACGGGGATCGGCCATATCGCTTTCAAAGATCAACGAAGGAATACCCAGCTTGGCCAGCCGGTTTTTGGTATGTACCTCGCCAAAGGAAATAGCTCGACAGGAACGGGTTAAATTCATAATAGCACCGTCAATCTTAAAATCACGGACCAGCTCTTCAAGAAGGCTGCTGCCGACAAAACCGCCGAACACGGCGGGATTGCAGATCTCGGGCATTGCTTCGGATCCATAATCATGCATCCACACTGCCCGCTGCCAGGTTCTCCTAATGATTGCTTCCAGGGGATCACTTACGTCAACTTCGAAGTAATCGCCCACATTGTATGTCGATTCATAAACAAATACGGCGCCAAAAGATTCGAGGTAATTAAAAACTCCCATGTTGAACCACGGCGGCAGGCCGAACCAGATAAACCTGTATTTCTCATCTTCAACGATTCCTTTTTTGATCGCGGATCGTTCTTTTACTTCTTCGTACATTTCACGGTAAAAATCAACTGCTTCTTGTTCACCCACCAGATACATCTGGGGGATAATGGCGTGGAAATAATCGGTCGAACCCATCGGTGTGGGAACATTTTTCCGCAGGCTCAGGGTGTCCCGCCAGTAGGCCAGGGCTTGATGGGAAAGAATGAGGATCTCACGAAGGCGATGGTGATCCAGTTTCTTGCCTGTTTCCCTTTCCAGGAATTCAATCTGCCCTGCCAGATCTTCACGCAGCAAACAGAGATAATGGTCTTCTATCCGTGGGTCCCGGGGGTCGACATCCCAGGGTGGGGCAAGGGGATCACTGCTATACACAGGGACATTAAAAAAGCGGGTGGCGATTGACTGGAACCATTTCCAGCGGGGTTCACAGATAAAACCGGAACCGAGGAGCATAGAAGGTGTGCCCATACCGCCGGGGATAGGTGATTCAGGAGGTGCTTCTCCTTTTTCAACATACAGTTTGCAGTAACCCATAGTATTGGTAACGTACGAACAGAGTTCCGGGGAGTAACCGTCTGTTTCAGCCACTTCTATGAAATGTGGAGCGACCAATCGGCTGGCGCAAATAGTGCTGAAATTCTCCGGCCATTCAAAAAGTAGATCAAAAGCCTTCAGCAGTTCAGGCGGTACTCCCACCATACACCAGGCCAGCGGTTCATTGTTGAAACGGCGCTCCATCATCCGCATGAAAAAACGCGGCAGCATTTCTTTCATTTTACGGGTTGTATCAAGATGGCGTTTGGCCCTGGCCATTTCGCTGTTTTCCATGGATATTCTCCTTTTGCTGAGATAACCTTTCTGCCAACACTATTTCTGGATGGGAACCATTAATCCTGCTGCTGGAAAAACGTTATCTTACCATGTTCTTTCACTTTTTTAGGGCTTCTTTCCGGCTGTTTTCAACCGTTATTACATTGACAGCAATCGGTGGACGTGCTAATTTATTACTACTGAAAAGACAAGGGGAGAGATAATGATGAATAAACTGAAACTGGGTCTGCCGGCGGGAAGCTTGCAGAACACCACCCTGGAGATTTTTAAAAAAGCAGGATATAATATCCAGATTGGTGAGCGGTCCTATTATCCCTACATTGATGATGAGGAAATTGATTGTATCCTCATGCGGGCCCAGGAGATACCGAAATATGTAGAAGATCAGGTTCTTGATGTTGGCCTGACCGGCAAAGACTGGATTACAGAAACGGGAGCCGATGTTCAGGAACTGGCTGATTTGAATTACTCAAAACGCGGTTTGCGTCCAGTTCGCCTCGTTCTGGCCGTGCCTCAGGATTCGCCCATCACAAAAGTTGAAGATCTGGATGGGAAAAGAATAGCTACCGAACTGGTAGAAACTACGCGAAAATTCATGCAGGGAAAAGGGCTTAAGGCCTCGGTTTCTTTTTCCTGGGGAGCGACAGAAGTAAAACCGCCGCTTTTGGCCGATGCCATAGCTGAGCTGACTGAAACAGGCCGCTCATTGAAGGCCAACTATCTGCGGATTATTGAAACGATCCTTGTATCAACACCCAGGGTGATCATGAATCATAAAAGTTTTGAAGATCCCTGGAAAAAGAAAAAAGTGGATAGAATGATTACCCTACTCAGGGGGGCTTTGATGGCCGAACAAAAAGTAATGCTGAAAATGAATGTTCACAGTGACAACCTGGAGAAAGTGCTTAAACTGCTGCCGGCTCTGCGCAAGCCTACAATATCAAACCTGTGCGACGATGACTGGGTAGCCGTGGAAAGCGTAGTTGATGAAAGAAAAGTGCGCACCCTGATCTGCGAACTGCAGGATGCCGGAGCAGAGGGTATTCTTGAATTTCCAATGAACAAGATCATTCCTTAATCTTCAAAACAAGAAAGAAGAGGTAAACTAATGGAAACTGAAAATGAAAGAGAAAAAACCGCAGGCCGGTTTTTTCAGATATTTAAGCCGCAGTTGCTTGTTGGTGCCGTCATTGTCCTGGCCGCAGCCGTGATAGTTCTGGCTGTTCTCGTTGCCCGTCAGGACTCATCGACAACCGAAGCAGTAGCTGTTGTTAATGGCGAAGAAATTACCAGAGATGAGCTTTTTGAAACTATGTACAGTCTTTCTGGAACTGAGGCTCTCGATGAACTGGTTACCAGAGAATTAATTGAGCAGGAAGCGGTCGCAAAGGGAATTGTTGTCAACAACGAAGACATTGATGCAGAAATTAAAACCATTGTCGATGAAAATTTTAACGGTTCAGAAGAAGAATTACAGTCGGTTCTTGAATATTACGGCATTACCATGGATTCACTGCGTAATGATGCACGCCTTAACCTCTTAATTGAAAAATTAGCAGAACAGCGCATTGACATTTCAGAAGAAAAAGCCCGCCAGTTTTTTGAGGATAACTCCGATCTGTTCGATCAACCGGAAGAAATCGAGGCTCGCCATATCCTGGTGGAGACTGAAGGAGAAGCGGTTGAAGTTACCGCCAGGCTTAATGAAGGTGAAGACTTTGCCGCGCTGGCCCAGGAATATTCAACGGATCAGTCCAACAAAGATGAGGGCGGTTACCTCGGTTATTTTGGGCGCGGAGAGATGGTGGAGCAATTTGAAATAGCTGCTTTCAATCTGGATGTAGGAGAAATCAGCGAACCGGTTGCTACCGAGTTCGGTTATCATATCGTCGAAATACTGGATCGCCGTGAAGAAGAAAAAGCTGTTTACGAAGAAGTGAGCGATGAGGTTTTTGAAATGATGGCTGATGAGCAGATGAACGAAGAAATCAATTTGATCCTGCAGGAGCTTCATGAAAAGGCAGAGATTGAATACTTGCTCTAAGCACTATTATTTTTGATGAGTTTTCAAGCCCTGGTTGATAATCTTTTGTGGCGGCGGGAACGGGCCAGAACAATTGCCGAGTCATGAGCCCGTTGCTCAAGAGAGTCGTCCAGGCTTGCCAGTTTAACCGGTGTTCCCCGGTAAGAGAGGGCTTTTTCTAGCAGATAATCTGTCAGCCAGGGATTTTTGGGAAGAAGTGAACCGTGTAGATAGGTGCCGATTACATTATTGTGAACGGCACCTTCCGTTTTATCCGAACCATTGTTACCAAAGCCGGTTAAAACGGTGCCCAGAGGTTGCACGGAAGGCCCCAGATAAGTTTTGCCGGCATGATTTTCAAAGCCCGCCAGGGTCCGGGGCGGCTGCCAGAGAGGGCAGTCAATTACTGCGTTGCCGATTAAACGTCGGGAGCCTGCTTCAGTATAAAGATCAATAATTCCAAGCCCTGCGAGCTTTTCACCTCCGACTGCCACATAATAATTTCCCAGAAGCTGGTATGAACCGCATACAGAGAAGATGACCATACCGTTTTCTGCGGCGATTTTTAATTCGTCCCTGCGTTTTTTTAAATCCTCAACAATTAATTTTTGATCACTATCCTGTCCCCCACCCATGAACAGAAGATCGCAGCTGGAAAAATTGATGCTTTCTCCAGGTTTAATTGAAACAATTTCGATAGCGATATTTCTCCATTCGGCACGGCGGCAAAGAGCAAGCATATTACCGCGGTCGCCATAGAGATTTAAATGTTCGGGGTACAAGTGAAACAATCTTATCTTGACCATGATTAATCCTCCCAGTAAGGCCTGCCGAGACCCATTTTGTTTAGATGACGGCGCATTTCAAGCATGGCTGTATATGAGGGCAGAATCAGGAGGGTGCTGTCCGGTGATATGTTCTGAATGGCTGTTGAGAGAGCCCTGGCTGTGTCTTCTTCAACCGGGATCCGGGAAGAATCAAGACCGGCATATTTTAAACGCACTGCCATATCCCATGCTCTCAAGCCGGAAACTGCCACATAAGCTAATCTGTTTTGGGCAGCGGCAATCTGTTCAAAATCGACATCCCAAAGCCACGAAACATCAGTTCCATCGGCAATTTTATCGTTTATTGCTAATAGAAGCCCCAGGTTTTCTTTTTCCGAGAGCAATGTCCGCAGAACCTGATTAGCCCCAACAGGGTTTTTGATCAGAGCCATAATAATTTTTATCCCATTTAAAGTAAATTGCTCCATACGCCCAAAAGAGGGGGCAGCCTTTTCCAGAGCTTCACCGGTTATTGAAGGTGGTATCCCTGCGGCCAGGGCTGTGGTGAAAGCAGCCAGAGCATTGTAGAGATTGTAGATGCCCGGCAGGATAAAACTAAATTCTATGGATTGATCGGCAAAGGTAATCGAGAGAAGGGAAGAACCGTCGGGATTTATAATCCGTTTTGTGATAGTTACGTCAGGCTGTGGACGTTTGAAGTCACACTCAGGACAGTAATAGTGGCCGAGATGGGCGTAGTATAATCGGCTGTAATTGAGATTACTGGCACAGCGGGGACACATCTTAAGATCGCAGCCTGTGTTAAGAAAATTATCGGCAGGAGTATCAATTTCCAACCCAAAGGTCCAGCGTTTTTTGCCTTCTGCAGCTTCCAAGGTTACGAGGGTTGGATCGTCGGCATTGATCACTTCAAATCCATTTTCAGGCTGGACCTGCAGACCCCTTGAAATTGATTCTCGAATGTGATCAAGTTCACCGTAGCGGTCGAGTTGATCTCTAAATATATTGGTGATAACCGTTCCCCGTGGTTTGATTTCTCCAACTACCCCGGGGAAGGCCCCCTCATCGACTTCCATTACGGCACAGTCCCCGTGAAGGGAGGCAAACCAGGTAGCTTTTTCAATTAATGTCGAGGCAATGCCCCAGATCATGTTTGAGCCGGATCGATTACGGATGCAGTGCAGACCGTGTTTTTCAAAAATAGCGCCGATAAGTGACGCGGTTGTTGTTTTCCCATTAGTTCCGGTCACTGTTATGATTCCTTCTTGCAAATATTCAGCCAGGTGGGAAGAAAGGCGAGGGTCAATAAGCCGGGCTGCTCTGCCGGGCAGAGTTGTTCCTCCCCTCCCGAGGATCCTCGTAAGGATAATCAGCAGTTTGCCGATCCAGACTGCCGGCAGAGATCTGATTTTAAAAAGGCGGTTTTTTAAACCGCCTTTAAATTTCCTTAGTGAATTTGCAATCAACTTAAATCGCCTGCTTTAATGTAACTTATTCATTGGTCATGCACTGGACTAAATCAGATCTTGTTACAATGCCAACCAGTTTATCTGCGCTGTCAATTACGGGGACGCGGTTGATATTGCGCCTGCTCATCAGCTGGGCTATCTTAGAAGTGGGCGTATCATCCTTAACAGAATAGATTTTCCTGGTCATCACTTCGGAGACTTTAGTTTTATAAAGCAGTTCAAAACCTTTTTTCATACTGGCCAGATCTGATATTTCGGCATAAGGGGAAATCCAGCCTGACAGGTTGGAAAGGGGAACCACTTTCAGCTGCTGGGAATAACGAATAATATCGGTATCGGAAATAATTCCGATAACCTTTCCTTCGGCATTAACAACCGGCATTCCGCTGAAATGTTGTCCAGCCAGTATTTCAAGCACTTCTCTTAGAGTGTGATCTTCAGTAACGCTGATTGCCGGCTTGCTCATGATATCTTTGGCTGTGAACATATTACAACCTCCCGCTTTATTGGTAAAGGTTCTACGGGAAGCAGTAGCACAATGGTGCATCTGATCCCGCTGCCTGAAACAATCTTCAAACTTCTTTTTTTATTCTACACCTGTTTCTTCTTTCCTGCTTGATAACTGAAGGGCAAAGAAAAACTGCCGCGTTTTAAATCAAGCCTCGGGGGAACTTGTTCTCATCTAACGATCATATTTTTGGAAAAGAAATTGCTTCAATAAAAAACTCCTGGAAATCCAAGCGGGTTGACAATTCCATATGCTTGACCTGGTGGGGTAGTTTTACTGCCCGGTCACGCTCACTTTTTGAAGCAAGAGCTACCCTGGCCCCATCACCGGCGGCGTTGCCGACTGCCTTTATCTTATCAATGGGCAGCTGTGGGAGGAGCCCGATTGTAAGCGCGCTTTCCCGGCTGACGTAGTTGCCGAAGGCTCCGGCCAGTAGAATTTGATCAAGATCTTTTTCCTGGATCCCGGCTTCTTTGATCAGTATCATCAGGCCGGCATATATTGCCCCTTTGGCCAGTTGCAGTTCGCGAACATCATTTTGGGTCAGGACAATATCTTCTCCAATATCGGACTCTGCAGCCGGGACAAGAACAAATTCGATACCGGTTTTGCCTCGCCGTAGTCGGTTTTTAAAATGATCGGATACTTTCTCCGGATTTTCTTCAAAATTGAAAAAGCGGCCGCTCGGTTCTATTAAGCCGGCTTGAAGAAGAGCAGCAGCAGCATCAATTAAGCCGGAACCGCATATTCCGCAGGCTGGTACGTTGTCGATAGTGGTCACTTTAATATCGTTATCTTTGTAAGCGACTGCTTCAATGGCTCCGGCAGCCGCCCGCATGCCCTGCCTAATCTGGGCTCCTTCGAAAGCCGGACCGGCGGCAGTAGAGCAGGCCATTAAAGTATCCCTGGTTTTAAGAACCAGTTCGCCGTTTGTCCCAATATCGATGGCAGCGCAGTTGTCGCTGCGCTGGTCCATCTTGGTAGCCAGTATTACACCAAGGGTGTCGGAACCAACATACCCGGCTATATTGGGCAGAAAGGTGACCCGCCCGGCAGGATTGATTTTAAGGCCAATCTCAGCTGCTTCTACGTCCAGGGCCCGACTGTATACGGGAACAAATGGGGCGGGAGCGAGATAAGTGGGATCAATCCCCATGAAGAGGTGGCTCATGGTTGTATTGCCGACGGCAACGATTTCATAAATGCGGTCTCTTGCGATCTTGGTTTTTTTGAGGAGATCTTTGATTATGTCATTGGCTGCTTCGATAACTTTATTCTGCAATTGCTGCAGCTGTTCTTTACCCTGGTTAGCATGGGTAATCCTGGATATGACGTCAGCACCGTAGATATTCTGGGGGTTGGTGGTCGCCGATACAGCGATAACAGAGGCAGTTTTAAGATCCAGGAGGGAACCGACAATAGTGGTTGTCCCGATATCAAAGGCAACTCCGTACATTTGATCCGAGGTATCATCCGGTTCGAAGGAGATGATTCTGTTCCCGCTGATGGTTGCGGTAACTGAAAATTTGTGTTCTCTCAACATTTTGGGTAGTGCGTTGAGCTCACGTGGTTTAACGGTTAGATCTTCCTTGCCCAGTGCGCCGAGCAGGCGTTCCAGGTCCGCTGTCTGATCTTTGACAGAAGGGCGATCCAGTTTAACATGGGTTTTTTTGATCACAGGTTCTGCTTCCAGTTTTTCAATTCCACCGGCCAGTGTTATTTTGCGGCTGTGGGCATCTTTCTGAATGGGGACTTCTACTATGGAGTCTTTTTCAATCTTTCTCTGGCAGGCTAAAACCCATCCGCCGAGCAGCTCCTTTTTAGAGAGGTGTTTTTTCTCCGCGGCGGTGGGTTCGGCGTCGCCGCCTTTGATCATTTTTACCCGGCATTTTCCGCAGGTGCCCTTGCCGGCACAGTCACCTTCGATATAGAGCCCGGCGGCATCAGCGGCGTTGAGAAGGGTTGTTCCTGCTTCCACTTCTACTTCTCGGTTCTGGGGAATGAATTTAACTTTGGGCATGTCTTCAGATCTCCTTTAAATATAATTAAAGCAACCTGAAACAGGTTGCTCCTGAATGTGGTGCGCCCGCAGGGATTCGAACCCTGACTTCAGGCTCCGGAGGCCTGCGTGATATCCCTTTCACCACGGGCGCATGCCCTTTCATACAATGCAATGATACCACCAAGTCTGGGGCAAGTCAAACCAAATGGAGGTCTCCATTTTCTTTCTTTAATATGTATTTCTACATCAAATTCACACTACTATTTAACTCATAATTGCGATCAAAACTGGAGCACAATTTTATAGAATCGGGATCTGACAGGCAGAAATGATCACTCTCTGTTGAAAGAGGTCCCGGTGAGATTTATTCTTTCTCCTTTGCAGTGCAGGATATTAAGGAGTAATATTGAATGATTCATTAAGCGCCCGGAGCCGAACCGGTCGGCTTTAGGCGGTGTTTTTTTGTGAAAAGGAGGTCAGATTTTGTCCGTAGATTTCTTTAATCATCAGCTTTCAAATGGAATAAAATTGTATTTTATGCCTTCCGGTAAATTTAAAACAATCAATATTGCCCTGTTTTTGCATCAAGATCTACACCGGGACCTTGCCGCGCTTGGGGCCCTTGTGCCGTCTGTCCTGGAAAAGGGTTGTCGCTTATATCCCGACTATCTTACCCTGCAGCGCCGTTTGGAAAATCTCTTCGGGGCGGAGTTATCCACGGATATCCTGAAAAGCGGCGAAAGGCAAATTCTTTCATTCATGCTTGAAACGGCCCACGGCCGTTACCTGGATGATAATGGGACCATTTTCCGGGATGCCATGTTTGTTCTCGGTTCGGTAGTGGGCGATCCCCTGGTCGATGGGAACGCGTTTCGCAAAGATTACGTAGAGCAGGAAAAAAATCAATTAGTCAAAGATATCAGGGGATTGCTTAACGAAAAGGCTGCTTATGCCCTGGAAAGATGTCTTTCACTGATGTGTGCCGATGAAAGATTTGGAGTGTATAAACTTGGCCGGGTGGAAGATTACCGGGATATAGAAACAGTTGAACTGTACCGCTTCTATCAAAAAATTATTACTGAAAACCCGCTTGACCTTTATGTCATAGGCGACCTCGACGAAAAGCTGGTCGTGGAAACAGCGGAAACTATTTTTTCAGGGGAACGCAGCCAAAAAACGATTGAGCTGACCCCGACACAAGTTGATCAACCGGTAGATGAAGTCAAATTCATTCGGGAAGAGTTGGCTGTTAATCAAGCCAAGCTGATCATTGGTTTTCGAACCTATACCGGATTTCAGGATCCCCTGCAGTGTGCATTACTTGTTTACAGCGGTATTCTGGGTGGTTTCCCCCATTCCAAGCTATTTATGAAGGTTCGTGAAGAAGCGGGCCTTGCTTACTATGTTCATACCCGGCTTGAAAGATATAAAGGATTAATGGTCATTTCTGCCGGCATCAATGCAAAAGATTATACCCAGGCCAGAGAAATAATAGAAAAGCAGCTTGCCGATACGGCGGCAGGGGAAATTAGTGATGTTGAGCTCAACAATACGAAGCAGGGTTTGATTAATCAACTTTTGTCACGTCTTGACAGTCCACAGCATTTGATCAGCAATCATCTGGAAGGGCTTGTCGGCGGGCGCCAGTGGCCTGTCGAAGAGCTGATTGCGGGTATTAAAAAAGTAGACCGGGAAGATATTATGGCTGTAGCCAAGCGTGTAAAACAGGATACAGTTTATCTGCTGCAGTCCCGAGAAGGAGGCGATGGGAAAAATGACCGTTAGTTTTAAAACAATAGAAAATCAAGTTTTACAGGAAACACTTTATCATTACCGGGTCGATCCGGGTATGGATCTGTATGTTCTGCCGAGGCCCGGGTACGAAAAAAAATATGCTATCTTTTCAACCCGCTTTGGTTCTATCGACAACAGCTTCAGGGTGGAACCGGAAGAGGAAGTGACCGTGCTCCCCGACGGGGTGGCCCATTTTCTTGAGCATAAGCTTTTTGAAGATGATCGGGGAAATGTTTTCGATCGTTTTGCCACACTCGGTGCTTCAGCTAATGCTTTTACTTCTTTTACACAGACCACCTATCTCTTTTCCTGTACAGCCAATTTTGATAAAAACCTGCAGGTACTGCTTGATTTTGTCCAGGAGCCTTATTTTACAGAACAGACAGTGCAGAAAGAACAGGGCATCATTGGCCAGGAAATCAAGATGTACGAAGATCATCCGCAATGGCGGGTTTTCTTTAATCTTCTTGAAGGTTTGTACCAGAAGCATCCCGTACGTAAGGATATAGCCGGAACCATCGAAAGTATTGCTCAAATTACCCCCGAGCTACTATATCGTTGTTATCGGACTTTTTATCACCCGGCCAATATGGCTGTTTTTGTAGTGGGCGATCTGGAACCGGATTCAGTGGGTGAGCTGGTAGAAAATAATCTTGCTCCCCGCAACTATGAGCCCCTGGGAACGATTGTCCGCCTTTTCCCCGAGGAACCGGAAGAGATCAACCGCAGGCGTACCGTTCAGGAACTGGTAGTCTCCGATCCGCTTTTTTTTGTTGGTTTTAAAGATACGGTAGTTGGTAAATTGAGAGGACGGGAACTGATGCGGCGGGAAATTTTAATGGAACTGCTGCTTGATATTATCTTTGGCACAAGCGAAAAATTGTATAATGAACTTTACAGAGAAAATTTAATAGATGAAGATTTTGGAGCGGAATATACCGCCGAATATAATTATGGTTTCACGATGATCGGTGGAGAAACAAGGGATTCTGATCTGCTTTATGAAAAAATAATGGTTGCCCTTGAAAAAAGTAAAATAGATGGCATCACAGCGGAGCAGTTTGAACGTCATCGCCGCAAAATACTGGGCAGTTATATTCGCCGTTTCAACTCGCTCGAATTCATTGCCAATAATTTTCTAACTTATCGGTTCAGGGGAACCGATCTTCTGGATTTGCCCGCTCTCCTGCAGGAAGTAAACCGTGGGGAAGCGCTAAGTTTGCTGGAGGAAAATCTCTCGAGTGATAGGCATACCGTATCTCTTATTACCGGGGGCGATCCCCGGTAGAAGGTGGGCTGAAGAGTTAGCTAATAAGATAATCTGAGATAATCCGCAATTTATAAAAAATCAATCCGAAAGTTACACCAGCAAAAAAAGGTGTGCCGCGGTTGATTTTTTTTCTGAAGCGGGTTAAAATATGACTATTGGCGTGCACATATTTGTGCACAGAATATCGGGAGGCCTGAGTATGAATAATTTTACCCGTTACGTTAATCCGCACCTTGGAGAAATGCTTGAAAGCATTAAGCTGAACCAGGAATATGTCCGCGGAAAAGATTGCTGGCTTTATGATAACGAGGGGAACTGTTACCTGGACTGCATAGCCGCTTACGGAGCGCTGCCTTTTGGTCACAATTCCGCTCCGATCTGGGAAGCAATAATGAGCTATCATCAATCCGGGGAACCAGGTTTCATTCAGCCATCGGCTCTGGTTGCTGCCGGCGATCTTGCCAGGCGTCTTGTTGAAATTTCCCCGGAAGGGCTTGAATATGTTACTTTTGTCAACAGCGGGGCGGAAGCTGTAGAAGCGGCAATTAAACTCTGCCGATCGGCAACCGGCCGGCCCGGTATCCTGGCTGCAGAAAACAGTTTCCACGGCAAGACTTTTGGGGCTCTTTCGGCGACCGGAAATCTGGCTTACCAGAAAGCATTTAGTGCGCCTGCCCAATATTTTCATCATGTTCCCTTCGGTGATCTGGAAGCACTGGAAAAGGAATTAAAGGAACGCCCGGGCTACTATGCTACCTTCATTGTCGAACCAATCCAGGGTGAGGGGGGTATTGTTGAACCTCCTGTTGGGTACCTGCCCGGAGTCAAAGCGCTGTGCCGTGAGTACGATGTGCTGCTTGTATTCGATGAAATACAGAGCGGACTGGGGCGGACCGGCAAACTTTTTGCCTGCGAGGAAGAAGAGGTGGTTCCCGATGTGATGGTCCTGGCTAAAGCCCTGGGCGGTGGAGTGATTCCTGTCGGGGCCTGCCTGAGCAATGACGTTGCATATAATGAAGATTTCGCCATGAAGCATTCTTCGACTTTTGCCGGCAACTCATTGGCCTGCCGGGTGGGCATCAGGGTGGTCGATTTGCTGACTGCTGATAATGGGGCTCTTTTGAAAGACGTCCGGAAGAAGGGAGCTGCATTTCGGGAAGGTTTGTTGGAGTTGCAGGAGCATTATCCTGACCTGATCAAATCTGTTCGCGGACGTGGCCTGATGCTGGGCCTTGAATTTAACATGGACCGCCGGCAGTTCCCCGGGAGCCTTCTCGGAATAATGGCCGAACAGGAACTTTTAACACCGGCCATTTCATCTTACCTTCTCAACGTTGAAAAGATCCGGGTTGCCCCGACACTGAACGGGAATTCGGTTATCCGCATAGAACCGCCGCTGATTATCTCGGAGAAAGAGTGCAGGCAAGCCCTGGATGGCCTGGATGCAATGCTGAAAGTTCTCAGTGAGGGCAATACGGCCCGTTTTCTGTCCTATCTTGTCCGCGATCCCGAACAGATAAAAAAATCAAAGTTTCCTTCTTATGTCCCCTACTGCGCTCCGGAAGTAGCCCCTGGCGAAGATTCTGAAGAGGGACGCTTTGCTTTCCTGATCCATGCCCTTGATTTGCAGAGTTATCACCAGTTTGACAGCAGCCTACTTGCTTTCAATAAGACAGAGTTGGCCAATTTAACAGCTCGTTTCAATGGCATGGTGGAACCCTTTGTTGCCGGACGGACTAGGATTAATTCTGCCGCCGGTAAAAGCGCTTACGGTGAATTTATTGCTTTATCCAGAACAACTGACGATTTTTTAGCCATGTCCCGCAGTCAATCTATGAAAGAACTAAAAGCAGCAGTGGCAATGGCCCGTGACCGGGGCGCCCGGATTGTCGGTCTTGGTGCTTTTACCGCTGTTGCCTCGATGGGCGGCCTTTATTTAAAGAATGAAGGAGTTCCCATTACCACTGGAAACAGTTACACTGTAGTGGCTGCAGTGGATGCTGTTAACACGGCGACAGAAAAGCTGCAGGTTAACCGTTCCGAAATTACCGCCGCTATTGTCGGGGCAACCGGTTCCATCGGGAGGGGTATTTCCCTGCTTCTTTCAGAAACTGTTCCCCGCCTGATTCTGATTGGCAATCCCAACAATAAGACAGCCAGTGAACGCCTGCACATGGTTGCTGCTGAGATTTACCGTTACCAGTCTGCCCTGCTGCATCAGGGGAGACCCCTGAAAGATGGCAGTATGGGACACTTGCTGGCCAAATGCCTTTCTCTGCCTGAGCCGGACGCTTCAATGGATGCCTTTGAAGAATTTGTTGACGGAGAGGGAAGGCGTCTTGGGCTGATTGAATTTTATACTGATATTGACGCTGTCCTCGCCAGGGCTGATGTTGTTATCAGTGCCACCAGCGCCACGGAAAAAGTAATCCATGCCGGGAATTTACGGGAAGGAGCAATTGTCTGTGATATTTCCCGCCCGGCCAATGTAAGTGAAGAAGTCGATGCGGCCAGGCCTGATGTTCTGGTTATTGACGGCGGTGTTATCGAGGTGCCGGGCAAGCCTTCACTGGGCTGGGATTTCGGTTTTGAAGAGGGGCTTGCTTATGCTTGCATGGCGGAAACGATGATGCTGGCCCTGGAAAATCATTACAAGCATTACAGCATTGGTTCTTCGGGAGTTAATCTGGAAACCATCCTGCAGACACGATACTGGGCTGCCGAACATGGTTTCAAACTGGCCAGTTTCCGCAGTTTTAATCGTTCCCTGAGCGAAGAAAGCTGGCAGCGTGTTTTGGAAGCCCGCCGCAAGGCAGCGGTTCACTGATAAGGGAAGTGGTTGAGAGCAGAAAACTGTGTTAAAATAAACAGGTGCCTGTTTTTAGTCAAACCTGTTTAAGATGAAAGGATGGTTGAACGGTGGAGCAGAATACGGGGCACGGTAAGAAAGCGCAGGAAAAAGAATTTGTCAGGGAGATTACCCCCAAAGCGGTTGACTATTCGCAATGGTACATCGATGTTATTTTGAAAACAAAGATGATGGATTACGCCCCGGTTAAGGGTTTCATGGCTATCCGGCCGGCAGGTTACGCCCTCTGGGAAAAGATCCAGGAATTGCTCGATCTAAAATTCAGGGAAACTGGACATGAAAATGCTTATTTCCCATTGTTTATTCCCCATGAATTGCTACAGAAAGAAGCTGCGCATGTGGAGGGTTTTGCTCCAGAAATGGCCTGGGTTACCAAGGGGGGGAGCGAGATCTTAACCGAGCCTCTGGTGGTCCGACCTACCTCCGAAGCAATAATTTGTGATTTTTATTCTCGCTGGGTCCAGTCATGGCGTGATTTGCCCATTCTGATCAATCAGTGGTGCAATGTAGTGCGCTGGGAAAAAGCAACTCGTCCCTTTCTGCGCACCTCGGAATTTTTATGGCAGGAAGGTCACACCTGCCACCGTACTGAAGAAGAGGCTGAGGAAGAGACCCTGAAGATGCTTGGGGTTTACAAAGAGTTTCTCGAGAATGAAATGGCCATTCCCGTGATAGCGGGACGTAAGACTGAGCGTGAAAAATTTGCCGGTGCTCTGCGCACCTATTCCATTGAAGCAATGATGAGCGACGGCCGAGCCCTGCAGGCCGGAACTTCACATAATCTGGGGCAGCACTTTGCCAAAGTTTTTGATATAACTTACCTAGATCAGGACGAACGGTTGAAACACGTTTGGCAAACTTCCTGGGGAGTTTCGACCAGGCTGATCGGGGCTCTGATTATGGTTCATGGAGATGACCGTGGCCTTGTTCTTCCTCCCCGTATGGCGCCGACCCAGGTGGTAGTTATCCCTATTTTAACCAGGAAAGATCGTGAAAGAGTGCTCTTAGCCGTGCGTGAACTGAAGGGCTCACTTGAAAAAGATTTTAGAATTAAACTGGATGACCGCGAAGAATATTCACCAGGTTGGAAATTTAATGAATGGGAAATGAGGGGAATCCCCGTTCGCATAGAGCTGGGGCCGAAAGATCTTGACAAAGGGAATGTTGTCCTGGTCCGGCGGGACAGCGGAGAGAAGGAATTTGTTCCCCGGGATAATCTGGGCCGGAGATTGCCGCAGCTTTTGGAAGAGATTCAAAAAGATATGTTCAAAAAAGCCGATGAGTTTCGTCTTGCCAATACCTACAGTGGTTCAGATTATGAAGAGTTCAAAACAATCATGGCCGAAAAGCGCGGGTTTTTTGCCGCTTCATGGTGTGGTGATCCCCAATGTGAAGAAAAGGTGAAAGAAGATACAAAAGCGACAATTCGCTGTATACCGTTCGATCTGGAAACAGATTCCAATCGATGCCTGGTTTGCGGAAAAAAAGCAACTGCATCAGTTTATTTTGCCCGATCGTATTAAAATCAGTTATGAGCTAAACAGCCTATCCTGCTAGCGGGCCGAGCTGTTTGCGTTATTGGATCTTGTGAATTTATCTGGCAGGGGAGCATTATTGATGAATAAAAAAAAATTGCGCCGGCTGATAATTGATCGGAGGGATCAGCTTTCCGAAGAGCAAATAAATGAAAAAAGTCTTCAGATTGCGGAAAGGTTATTTTGCTTGCCGTCCTATCAAAATGCAGAAACAGTGATGTTTTTTATTTCTTTCGGCAGTGAGGTTGTTACCAGGCCGATGGTGGAAAGAGCTATCGAAGAGGGAAAAGCAACTCTTGCTCCAAAGGCCAAACCAAAATCAAGAGAGTTGGTTCCTTCTCGCATTCTCAACTGGGGAGAAGATCTTGCTTCCGGAATTTATGGAATCCCCGAGCCGAAGGAAGAAAAATTGCGATCCTATCCTCCCGATGCTATTGATCTGCTAATTGTTCCCGGAGTAGCATTTGACCATAACGGCAATCGCCTTGGTTACGGCGGAGGTTACTACGATAGGTTTTTCCCACTTTTAAAATCGAAAGTTCCTCTTGTTGCCCTTGCTTTTGAAATTCAGATTGTCCCTTCAGTACCGGTAGAAAGCTGGGACCGTGCAGTCGATTTGATAATAACCGAAAGTAAAGTTATTAATGCCTTCAGGGCTTGATAGACTTATTTATTCTTGCTGTCGCTACTGGTGATAAAGAAACCTTGGAAGAGCATATCCACTATTGTTGCGGCTATCTTTTCGAGATTATCTTCTTTTCCATTTACTACTTCCCAGATAAAGCGATCAACGAGCAAAATATAGGCTTTGGCAACCAGCTGGGTGTCGAAAGACCTGGCGATTCCTTTTTCCTGCGAATAGGAAAAAGAACGGGCTGCGCTTATAATAAATTGTTCTTTTATGTCATACCAGTGTTTGGTTATAGAAGTTGACTTGCCGAGCGCTTCCTGGTAAACCTTCATAATGGGGCGATGTTCTTCGGATAGACGCAGTGAGGTTAATACGAGCTGATAGTAGTCCTTGCGCGCTTCTTTAAGAGAATCCGGAGCAAATGGGACTTCCAGCAAATTATAAAACTCATCGAGGACATTGTCGACAACATTGTTGAGAATGTCATTTTTACCTTTAAAATGGCTGTATACGGTGCCGTATCCAACCTTTGCCTGGTCACTGATTTTGGCAATAGTTGTTTTGGCGTACCCTTCCTTGAGAAAAACATTAAGGGCAGTATCGAGAATCAGTTTCCGGGTAATTCTGCTGCGCAAATATCGACGTGGCCGGCGATTTGCCGCTTGAACCATATTTATTCCGACCTCCTTGAGCAGGATAATATGAAAACCGAACTACTGCGATATTATATCATTTTATTAAAATATTTTCAAAGCTTAGTTTACGCTTTGATTAGTACTAATAAGCAGAAAAAAGCTCCTTTTGCATTCTTCTCATCCTTTTAGTAATATTAAGTGGGTTTTATGTTTTAAGCCGGTTATTGAGGCAGGGAGGCACAGTTAACCGTTTCTCTGGTTTGCCGGTCATATTATACTTGGAGCTTAGATATGGCCATTCATGCTATTGGTGATCTTCATCTGTCCCACGGGCTGGATAAACCGATGGATATATTTGGGCCGGAATGGGCCGGACACACTGAAAAGATCAAGGAAAACTGGCAACGGGTTGTCGGAGAAAAGGATCTGGTTATTGTAGTCGGTGATATTTCCTGGGCCATGCATCTTTATGAGGCTGCCGAAGATTTGCGGTGGCTAAGCGATCTAAAAGGGACCAAGGTTATAGTCAGGGGCAATCATGACTACTGGTGGTCATCCATCAGTAAAGTCAGGAAAGAGCTCCCGCCCTCGGTTTTTGCTCTGCAGAATGATCACTTTGTATGGGGTGATTATGCCGTATGCGGAACCAGGGGTTGGATCTGTCCGGGTGAAGAAGGATTTGACAGTGATCGTGATCAAAAAATATATCTGCGCGAAGCGCAGCGCTTGAGACTTTCACTGGAAAGTGCTGTCCGTTCATCTTCATCGACCCTGATCGTTGCCATTCATTTTCCTCCCTTCCCGCGGCGGGGGCGGCAGAGTGCCTTCACCAAGCTTCTTGAAGAGTATGGCGTGGCTGCGTGTGTTTTCGGTCACATCCATGACAGCGGACGTGACTATATTTTTCAGGGGGAAAGCAACGGTGTCCGGTATTACTTTGCTGCTGCAGACGGCATTTCTTTTACACCACTTAAATTGGTGGAATAAATATTGGAAGGCCGGCAGGATTGCTGCCATAAAATGAGTAATTATTTAAATAGTGATAAGGTTAATTAGAAACAATATTACAGAACAAATGGTGCCCTGAAAATGGAGGTAATAAAATGAACCCGGACACTGCGATTTCGGACGTTGAGGCAAGAATCGATCTCGATGCTGTCGATGAAATTGTCAAACCTTATTACGGGAAAAAGGAGATGGTTATTCCTATTCTCCAAAAAGTCCAGGAACATTACGGTTATCTGCCCCGCCCGACTATGGAGAGAGTTTCCTATATGATGCGTATTCCCCTCAGCCGGCTTTACGGGGTAGCTACTTTTTATGCCCAGTTTAAGCTGAAGCCGCGGGGCCGCAATATCATCAGGGTCTGCAAGGGAACGGCCTGCCACATTCAGGGCAGTCCGAAAATTGCAGCACGGATTGAAGAGATCCTCGGTATTGAAACCGGTGAAACAACCGATGATCTGCGCTTTACCCTGGAGGAAGTTGCCTGCATCGGTGCCTGTGCCCTGGCTCCCGTTATTACAATTAACAATGAGCCGTACGGACGTTTGACTGCCGATAAAGTACAAAATATTTTGGATAAGTATCAATAGGAGAAAGGTGTTTAACAGTTCAGGGGGGAGGTATGAATAACTTGTATGAAAAGCATCTTATGATCTGTGGCGCGACCGGATGCCTGGCGTCTGGATCGCAGTCGGTTGAAGAAGCACTGAGAACTGAGCTGGAAAAACACGGCATCAAAGATAAATTTCGCGTGGTAATGAGTGGCTGCCCCGGATTTTGTGAGGTAGGCCCTATAATGGTGGTTTATCCGGATAAAGTGTTTTACTGCCGCCTCAAACCGAAAGATATCCCGGAAATCGTGGAAAAACACCTCTTCGGAGGTGAAATGGTGGAGAGGCTTCTCTATAAAGGGCCTGATGTGGAAGCCCCGGCCCGGTTTTTCGATACGATCCCTTTCTATGCCAAGCAGAAGTTTAACGTCCTGCGCAACAGCGGGCTAATTGATCCGGAGAATATTGATGAATATATTATGCGCGGAGGCTACCGGGCTTTAACCCGGGTTTTGCAAATGGAACCAGCCGATATATGTGAAGAAGTTAAGTCGTCCGGGCTGCGCGGACGAGGGGGAGCCGGTTTTCCAACCGGATTGAAGTGGGAATTTACCCTGAAAGAACCCGGAGCCAAGAAGTATGTTGTTTGCAACGCAGACGAGGGTGACCCGGGAGCATTCATGGACCGCAGTATTCTGGAAGGAGACCCGCACACCGTTCTCGAAGGAATGCTCGTCTGTGGCCGGACAACCGGTGCTGACGAAGGATATATTTACTGCCGGGCAGAATATCCCCTGGCTATTAAAAGATTAAAAATTGCCATTGAGCAGGCTGAAGAATATGGGTTGCTGGGCGAGAATATTCTTGGTTACGGTTTCAACTTTAAAATCAACATAAAAGAAGGAGCAGGAGCCTTTGTCTGCGGTGAAGAAACGGCTTTACTCGCTTCCATCGAAGGGAAAAGAGGGATGCCTCGTCCGCGGCCACCTTTCCCTGCCCAGTCGGGTCTATTCGGCAAACCAACCACTATCAATAATGTTGAGACTCTGGCCAATATCCCCCTGATTGTGAAAGAGGGTGGAGTGGAAGAATATATTAAAATTGGCACAGAAGGCAGCAAGGGGACCAAGGTTTTTGCTCTGGCTGGAAAAGTTCGCAATACCGGTCTCTGCGAGGTCCCAATGGGTATTACGATCAGGGAAATAATTTATGATGTCGGAGGGGGAATAAAGGGAGACCGGGAATTTAAAGCTGTTCAGGCCGGCGGGCCTTCGGGCGGTTGCATTCCTGCCGAACTGCTTGATTTGCCTATCGACTATGATTCTTTGAACAAGGCCGGGGCGATTATGGGCTCGGGTGGACTGGTGGTTATGGATGAGCGAACCTGCATGGTCGACCTGGCCCGCTATTTTTTAAGCTTTACCCAGAAAGAATCCTGCGGCAAATGTACTCCCTGCCGTGAGGGAACCAAGAGAATGCTGGAAATTCTCAATAGAATCACTGAAGGCGAGGGCAAAGCGGAGGACATCGATACCCTGGAAAGCCTGGCTCAATCGATCAAGGATAGTTCTCTCTGCGGCCTGGGACAAACCAGCCCAAACCCGGTTTTAAGCACCATCCGTTATTTTCGGCATGAATATGAAGAACATATCAATGATAAATACTGCCGATCCGGGGTTTGCAAGGCCCTCTTCAACTATAAAATCGACACAGAAAGATGCACCGGCTGTACTGCCTGTGCCAGGGTATGTCCCGTAGATGCTATTACCGGTGAAAAAAAGGAGCCGCACGAAATCAACCAGGACCTCTGCACCCGCTGTGGCAGCTGTATTGAACGGTGCCCGGAGAACTGTATTATGATTACGCCGGTGGAAAAGAAAGCCGATGTCAGCAGCTAAATTAACAATCGAAGGCCGAAAATTTGAAGGGGCCCCGGGGACGAATATTCTTAAAGCAGCCCGTGCACTGGAAATTGATATTCCTACTTTCAGCTATGATGTGGAGTTTTCTCCCAACGGGGTTTGCCGGATCTGCAAGTGGTTTTCATAAATAGAGCTGTCGGGAGTGGTATACAGGGCCGGCTTATTGAAAAGTATTGTTTCCCCGATTCGGTTATGTGAAAAAAATTGCTCTGTGGAGGTTATGGCGATGGGAGAAAACCTCTTTCCCGAAAAATTTATCTGGGGGGCTGCCACTTCTTCATATCAAATCGAAGGAGCGCCGGATGTCGATGGGAAAGGAGAATCAATCTGGGATCGCTTCACTCATACTCCTGGTGCAATCTGGAATCAGGAAACGGGAGATAGAGCCTGTAATCATTATCATTTGTACAAAGAAGACGTGGATCTCATGTCTTCTTTGGGTCTGAAGGCCTATCGGTTTTCCATTTCATGGCCTCGTATTTTTCCACAGGGTGGGGGACGGGTCAATCGAGAAGGCCTTGATTTTTACCGCCGGCTGGTGGAACGACTTCACAGCCATGGCATTAAACCTGTCATAACCCTTTACCATTGGGATCTGCCCCAGGCTTTGCAGGAAAGGGAAGGATGGTTAAACCTGGACACGGCCCGTTATTTCGAAGAATATGCCGCCTCAGTTTTTGAAAATTTGGATCAGTCGGTGGATATGTGGATTACAATCAATGAGCCGTGGGTGATTGCTTTTCTCGGTCATGCGTTCGGAATTCATGCCCCGGGTATAAACGATTTTAACTCAGCACTGCTGGTTGCTCATCATCTTTTGCTCGCCCACGGCCTGGCCGTTAAGGCCTTTCGAGAATCGGAAAGAGAAGACGAATCGATCGGCATTGCCCTGAATCTGGCGCCCGTTCAGCCCATGACAAACAATTCTTCCGATCTGGAAGCCGCCGAGCGCTCCGACAGTTTTATGAACCGCTGGTTTCTTGATCCCATTTTTAAAGGGTCTTATCCTGCCGATATGATTGATATTTTATCACGTTCTTTTAATGTTCCGGAGATCAGTGAGGAAGATGCCGCTTTGTTCTCCCAGCCGCTTGATTTTCTCGGGATAAACAATTACACGCGCATTCTTGTTGAAGGCAGCAATGATGAAGATGCCTTCACCGGAAATCCGGTTAATCCCCCCGATGCTGTGTATACGGAAATGGGTTGGGAAATATATCCCCGCGGATTGTATGAACTGCTGATCCGTATCCATCGCGAATACGGTCCTTTGCCCCTTTATATCACTGAAAATGGAGCTGCTTTTGCCGATCAACTGAATGAGGATGGCTCTGTAGATGATGAAGGCAGAATCAGTTATTTACACCATTACCTGCTGGAAGCTCAACAGGCCATTGCTGAAGGAGTGCCTTTAAAAGGTTATTTTGTATGGAGCCTGATGGATAATTTTGAATGGGCTTTCGGATATAGCAAACGCTTTGGTTTAATCTACGTGGACTTTCAGTCTCAAAAGAGATATCTAAAAAATAGTGCCTGCTGGTACAGGGAAGTGATTGCCAGAAACGGTCTGATTGAGTGAAGGTAGCCAGCATGAGGGGAATGAAGCAGAACGGATCAGAATAGAGTAACGGAGAAAAAAATATGGAGATATTACCAGGGCAGAGAACGGGAAGAGTTCATTGACCCCGTCACGATTGAAGCTCCCCTGACTATTTATCTAAACGGTGAAGAGCTGATTACCCTTTTATGCACCCCGGAAAAAACAGACCGGCTGGCTCTTGGTTTTCTCCGCTCTGAAGGGCTTATTTCAGGGCCGGATGATGTTTCTTCACTGCGCATTGATGAAAAAAAAGGACTGGTGGAAATTGAGCTAAACAATGAAAACGTCCTGGCTGGTAAACTTTTTGGCCGGCGGATGATTACTTCCGGCTGTGGTAAAGGGACAGTCTTTTACAGCACCCTCGATTCACTGCTCGGCAAAACTGTCATGGGAGAGCTGAAGATTGCTCCCGAGCAGGTGCGTTCATTGATGGATGAACTGCAGTCAAAGGGAGAGCTGTTTCGGTTGACAGGAGGGACCCACATTGCCGCGCTGGCCGACTGCCAAAGACTCCTGGTTACTTTTGAGGATATTGGACGGCACAATGCTCTCGATAAGATAATTGGGGAATCTCTTTTACAGGGCATAACGACCGAAGATAAAATTATAGTTACCAGCGGTCGCCTCAGTTCGGAAATACTGCTCAAAGCGGCCAAACTAAAATTCCAGCTCCTCATTTCACGAGCTGCCCCCACATCTCTTTCCGTATATCTGGCTGAAAAATTGAATATAACCCTGATTGGTTTTGTCAGGGGCAGGCGGTTCAATGTTTACACCAACGATTGGAGAATAAGCGAAGATTAAGAAGAGGAAAGATCGGAAAAATTTTCTCCGCGCAGCAGTTCTCTTTCCCGGCGGGCTTTTTTACTGAGATGCAGCTTTCGGGCACAAACTCTGACTTCATCCAGATAAAAGCCGGTCTGGTATTCAATTTCCTTCTTTAATCTTTGCTGAACTTCTTTCAACAGCAGATCTATCCGCATTTCCGGTGTGTCGGGGAGCGATATGGAAAGGTTTACGTTAAGAATCACTTTACTGCTGCCGTTTTCCAGATCAAAATGAAGGATCCGGTGAACCCCTGGTACTTGTTGCACCACATAGCTGATCAGGTCATTAATTACATGTTCGGCAATGAAGAAACTACCCAGGGAGCTGAATATGGGGCGGACTACTGAACGTTCAACCGGGACATCGCCCGAATGAGCCGCCGGCAGGCTGAAAAATGAGCGCAGCGGGTCGATGATATAACCGGGGAATTCCTTTTTAATAGCGAAGGTTGGCAGGGGAATGACGTGGCGGTTTTCTTTAGCCCGGACAGTAAGGGCTGTCTTGATAGATTCAGGATCGGATACTTCTTCGATAGTAAGATGGTATCGAGGTTCTGGCAGGCCCAGGTTTTGAGCGATCATTTTGGCCATCCGATGTGAAGTCCCGAGGATTAAAATACGGTCGGGTTTAATTTCATTCAATTTTTCCCTGACCTGGGCCGCATGTTCCGGATCTTTAAAAAGGGCGCGTTTAATAGCTCCAAAACGGGTGTTCTCCCGTTTTGCCGAGCGCCCGGCCAGGCTCAGATTGCCCTTGATTAAAAGGCCGTCGTCAATTATATATTCTATCCCATATTTTCTGGCCAGAAGCGGTGACTGGTGGCTTTTACCAGTCCCGCTGTGGCCTGATAAGCTGAAAACTTCCATTTTGAGCAGTCACTCCACTGTGTTTTTTTGTGCCGCCCGCTTGCGCCCGGCATATCAATTGTTTTATTATTATATCACATGGGTGTTTCTGTCACTATCCGGCTTGTGTCGCCTGCGCCACTTCATTAATGCATCCGACTGCAGGTTCTTTTAGTGGCCGCCCTGCAATTTACAGTCCGGGAGTATATCTCAAATGGTAATAATAACAACAAAACCTGAACATTTGTCCGGTGAATTGAATTTGCCTGGTGATAAATCTATAACCCATCGAGCATTGTTGATCGGAGCGCTGGCCCGGGGGATTACAGAGGTGCGGGGATTCCTTGATTCGGAAGACTGCCGTTCCACGATCGGTTGTCTGGAAGCCCTGGGGGTGAAAATAAACAGGAGGGCCAACCGTCTTTTTATTGAAGGTCGCGACATGAAATTGGCAGAACCGGAACAGGTGCTCAATGCCGGCAATTCAGGGACGACGGCAAGACTGTTACTGGGTATCCTTGCCGGTCAGTCATTTCGGGCCGCTGTTGCCGGTGATTATTCTCTCCAACAGAGGCCGATGAAAAGGGTGGTTGAACCGCTGAGGCTAATGGGAGCTCAAATCGAGGGAGAAGGTGATCGGCTGCCCCTAGAAATAAAAGGATCGGGCCTTCATCCAATCAACTACAGGACCCAACAGGCCAGCGCCCAGGTGAAATCGGCAATCATCCTGGCGGGACTATATCCGGCAGGGGAAACTACAGTGGTTGAACCTTACCGCAGCCGTGATCATACTGAATTGATGCTGGCCCAATTTGGGGCGGAACTTAAAATAGAAGGACAGTCTGTTTCTATAGGCGGACAGCCTCGTTTAAAGGGCAGCCTGGTAAGGGTTCCCGGTGATCTCTCCGCTGCCGCATTTTTTATGGTTGCAGCGGCAATTGTTAATAAATCGGAAATTATGCTGAAAAATGTGGGTATTAATCCTACCCGGAGCGGCATTTTAGATGCTCTGACTGAGATGGGGGTTTCCCTGGAAATAATGAACCGGCGTTTATGGGGAAGAGAACCGGTAGCCGATATTGCCGTTAGGGGTGGAGCATTTTTAAAGGGAATCACTGTAGACGGAGAACTAATTCCGCGCCTTATTGATGAAATACCGATTCTTGCCGTAGCGGCGGCAGTTGCCGAAGGAAGGACAGAGATAAAAGATGCAGCAGAACTGAGGGTGAAAGAAGCCGATCGCATTTCCGCCCTGGCCGGTCAGTTAAAACGCCTTGGGGTTAGGATAGAAGAAAAAAAAGACGGCATGATCATTGAAGGAGAAAGCCGTCTGGTCGGGAACAATGTTGAAAGTTTTGGCGATCACCGCATTGCCATGGCCCTGGCTGTTGCCGGTCTTGCTGCAGAAGGAGATACGTTGGTTCATAATGCCGAAGTAATTGGTATCTCTTTTCCCGGTTTTATGGCTGCCATGCGCTCCCTGATCAATTAAGGGTAGTAAATTGACGCTGTCCGGTGGCTGTGTTAGTATATGGTTGTTCTTTCCAGAAGAATTTAGGCCACCTAAAAAACCGTGTGGTGGAAGGTAGTGGGATGATGCCCTTTTCGATCTATTCATATGCTGAATTTAAACATGAACGACCCCTTTCGTTTTTCGCCGATTACAAGCAGGAAGGAAGGCTTGTCAGGAAGATCATCGAAAAGGTTCGCAAGCACGGGGATGAAGCTCTTTTTGATTATACCCTCAGGCTTGATCAAGTTGAGTTGAAAGAGCTTGCCGTGAGTGATGAAGAGTATACTGAAGCGATCAAAAAGGTTGATCCGGAAGTAATGGCCGCTCTAAGGCAGGCGGGTAAAAATATTAAACAGTTTCACCTTCGTCAGATGAGGGAAGATTGGTGGAATACCGGAGAGGGCTGGCTGGTAGGCCAAAGAATTGTTCCCCTACGGTCAACCGGTATATATATACCCGGCGGGACTGCAGCTTATCCTTCCTCTGTTCTAATGACAGTTATACCGGCCAAAGTAGCCGGAGTTAAGGATATCTTTATCTGCACGCCACCACGTCACGACGGTTCTGTCGACCCACTGGTTCTGGCCGCTGCCTGTGATAACGGGGTGACCGCAGTTTTTAAAATTGGTGGAGCCCAGGCCATTGCTGCCATGGCTTATGGAACAGAAACTGTTCCGGCAGTAGATAAAATTGTCGGCCCCGGCAACATCTATGTTACTCTGGCTAAAAAAGAAGTATTCGGGCGGGTCGGTATAGACATGCTGGCCGGCCCCAGTGAAATTGTGATCGTTGCTGATGAGAGTGCTGAACCGGATTATGTGGCGGCGGATCTGCTTTCTCAAGCCGAGCACGATCCTCTTTCCCGGCCGATCCTGATTACCGATTCTTCTAAACTGGCCGGTTCGGTCGTCGAGGAGTTGACCAAACAGATGGAGGATCTCCCCCGCAGGGACATTGCTGCCCGCTCGCTGTATCAACAGGGGGCCATCATTCGCGTCGACAACATAGATCAGGCCTGGGATGTTGTCAATGACATTGCGCCTGAACACCTTGAATTAATCATCCCTGAAGGGTGGAATTTCCTGGATAAAATTTACAATGTCGGGGCTATTTTTATCGGTCCCCATACCCCCGAACCCCTCGGTGATTACTGGGCCGGGTCAAGCCATGTCTTGCCCACGGGGTCGGCTGCCCGTTACACTTCTGCCCTGGGAGTATCGGATTTCTTAAAACAGATTCACGTTCTCTGTTACAGCAATCAAGCTTTAAGTAAGGCGGCACCACAGGTTGCTGCTCTGGCCAGGACCGAAGGTCTTGAGGCACATGCCAGGGCGGTATTGATAAGGAGGCGCGAAAATGAAAAGGCAGCAAAGAATTGAAAGAAAGACTTCGGAAACAGCAGTTTTACTTGATTTGAACCTGGACGGAAGCGGTAAAGCCAACCTGAAAACGGATTTGCCCTTTTTTGATCATATGCTTGAATTATGGTGCAGGCATGGTTTTTTCGATCTGGACATTAAATCTGAAGGGGATCTTGATGTGGATGCCCATCATCTGGTTGAAGATATCGGGTTGTGCCTTGGCAAAGCTTTCCATGGAGCACTGGGAGAAAAAAAAGGTATTAAACGTTATGGTTTTTCTGTAGTACCTATGGATGAAGCCCTGGTTACCGCCGCAGTTGATCTTTCCGGCCGTCCATGGCTTCACTATGAGCTGTCCTTACCTCCCGGCATGGTCGGCACTATGGATCAGGAAGTTTTTCGGGAATTCTGGCAAGCTTTTGTTAATGAAGGTCGTTTTAACCTGCACCTAATCTTAAATCATGGTGCCAATAAGCACCACATGGTGGAAGCATCTTTCAAAGCAGCGGCGCGGGCGTTGAATGAAGCCTCATCAATTTTAGCCGGTCTTGAAGGGTGTTTATCCACCAAGGGTAAATTGGAATGAGGTGGACGGATTGTTGATCATACCGGCCATCGACCTGCGTCGGGGCCGCTGTGTTCGTTTATATCAGGGGAACCCGGAAAAAGAAACAGTTTATGGCGATAATCCGGTCGATGTAGCCCGCCAGTGGGAACATCTTGGAGCAAGAATGCTTCATCTGGTCGATCTTGATGGAGCTTTTACCGGTCAATCCCAGAATGTTCAGGTGATAGGAGCAATTGGAGAAGCTGTTGGCATTCCCCTGGAGCTTGGCGGGGGAATCCGAACGCGCGAAGCGGTCGAAAAAGCCCTTTCAGCAGGTATTTCCAGGGTAATCCTGGGGACGCTGGTCATTGAAGAGCCCCGGCTGGCCGGTGATTTGATCGAGGAATATGCGGATAGTATAGTTGTGGGAATTGATGCTCGCGATGGAACTGTTGCCGTAAAGGGGTGGACAGAATCCTCTTCTGTACAGGCAATTGAACTGGCCTTACGGGTTGAAAGCTGGGGAGTTAAAGAGATCATTTATACCGATATTCGACGGGATGGGACGCTCAGCGGACCGGATTTAGCGGGATTGGAAGAAATCCTGGGAAAAACCGGTTTACAGGTTATTGTTTCAGGCGGCATATCATCTCTTGATGACCTCCATGCCCTGAAACCATATCGGGAAAGAGTCAGAGGAGTGATTATCGGCAAAGCGCTTTACAGCAACCAGCTGACCTTAACTGATGCAATGAATATATTCAATTAGAAAATGGAGGATTAACAATGGTAGAACTGAATATGGAAGAAGAACTGAAACCACTGGATACAAATGAGTTAAAATATGACCAGAGAGGCCTAATACCGGCTGTTATCCAGGATATCAGGACAAATGCCGTTTTGATGCTCGGTTACATGAATGAAGAATCGATCAAGCGGACCCTGAGGGAAGGGAAGGTCTGTTTTTGGAGCCGCAGCCGTCAGGAGTACTGGGTAAAAGGCGAGACTTCGGGAAATTTTTTCGAAGTCCACGAAATGTATGCTGATTGTGATGCCGACACTTTACTGATTAAGATCATACCCCTTGGCCCCGGAGTGGCCTGTCATACGGGCCGTTATTCCTGTTTTTTTAATACCCTGGCCGGTTCTAAACAGCAGGAAAAACAAAATGATTGATTATCATCTGCACACCAAACGGTGTGGCCATGCCACCGGTTTACCGGAAGACTATCTGCTTCGTGCAGAAGCGATAGGCCTGCAGGAAATCGGCTTTTCCGATCATTTTCCTCTTAGCCTGCTTGGCCATACACCAAAAGCCAAAGTAACAATGGAATCGGAAGAGTTGGTAGATTATATTCAGGATATCGAAAAGCTTAAAGAGAAGGCCCGGATCATGAAAGTAAAAGTTGGTATCGAGATTGATTATTTCCCGGAAGTGGAGGAAAAGATCGGCCGGTTACTGGAGGAATATGCTTTTGACTATGTAATCGGTTCAATTCATTTTATAGGAGATTGGGATTTTACTCACCCGGCCTATGCTGAGGGTTATCGTAATCTTGACATTGACAGGCTTTATGTAGAGTATTTCGAACTAATCGAAAAGGCCTGCCGCAGCAGGCTTTTTGACATTATTGGCCATATTGATGTGATAAAAAAGTTTGGTTACCGGCCTGGTACAGATCTGGGTCCGTTATGGCTGAAGATGGCTTGCGTTTTAAGGGAGACTGGTACCTGCATCGAACTAAACACGTCCGGCCGGGATGCTCCTGTTGGCGAATTTTATCCCAATCAGCCCCTGCTCGAAGCGTGCCTGGCTGAAAGAGTTCCGCTAACTCTGGGTTCGGATGCTCACAGTCCGGAACAGGTTGGCCGTTATTTTCCAGAAGTAAAATCGCTGCTTTCTGAAATAGGTTGCCGGGAGTTGGCGATATTTGAAAATCGTGTCATAAGCAGTGTAGCCCTGTAAAAGATCTGCTGGAGGGATAGAATATTAACAGGCTCATTTCAAGTCGAATTGCCACGCCGAAAGGCGATTTTTTAATACTTTTCAGCCCGGCAGGCATCCGGGAAATTATTTTTCCGGGGCGTAAGCAAATTCAGCAATATGCGGTAGGAGAGCTTCCCTGGCCTAAGCTGGCTGAGGATTTTAACCATTACCTGGCCGGAGAAAAAATTAACTGGTCTTCTTATCCCCTGGACCGGAGCGGTTACCGGCCCTTTACAGCAGCTGTTCTTGCGGAAGTGAGCCGAATTCCCTACGGTGAAGTTAGTACTTACCGGGAGATAGCCTGCCTTGCCGGTTCTTCCCTTGCCTGGAGAGCCGCCGGCCAGGCCCTGAAAGCAAACCGTCACCCCATTATTGTGCCCTGTCATCGGGTTATCGGCAGCGGGAAAAGAATTGGTGGGTTCAGCGGGCCACCGGGATGGAAGAAAATGCTCCTGGAACTTGAAGAAGTGGAGATAGAAGGTTAAGAGTACTGCAGCGCGAGCGGTCAAGCAAAGAAATGACATATTAATTATAATAGCTTTACTGCAATCACCTGAACAGGGGGTGGGAATTACTGTGCGTTACCTGGCAGGAGGAGAATCACATGGTCCAGGCCTGACGGCAATTATAGAAGGGCTGCCGGCCGGGTTGGAGCTGCGAACAACTGATATAAATCATCACCTGGCCCGTCGTCAAATGGGTTACGGCAGGGGGGGCAGGAATGCCGAGAAAGATCAGGTCAAAGTACTGTCAGGCCTTCGCTTTAACCGGACTATTGGCAGTCCGCTGACTCTTTATATTGAAAACAGGGATTGTTCAAACTGGCAGTCAGTTATGGCTACGGAAGGAGAACCACCGGCTGACTGGCAACCTGTCACCCGCCCGAGACCCGGTCATGCTGATCTGGCCGGTGGGCTGAAATATAATTATGATGATCTGCGGCTTGTCCTGGAAAGGTCCAGCGCCCGTGAAACCGCTATGCGTACCGCAGTAGGCAGTGTAGGGCGTATCTTTCTGGAATACTTTGGGTTTTCTTTTTTTAGTCACGTTCTGCAGATCGGTAAAGCAGCAGTTTCCATAGATGCCGGGGAAATTCGCGGGGTCAATGACATTGTTGAAAAATCGGCTGTACGCTGCGCCGATGAAAATGGAGAAGCAGCAATGCTGCAGGAAATTGACCAGGCCCGCCGGGATGGCGATACCCTGGGGGGAATTTTTGAAGTAATTGTTAAAGGTATTCCTCCGGGGCTGGGTAGTTATGTTCATCCCGACCGTCGCCTTGACGGCCGGCTCGCCGGAGCGGTAATGGCCATTCAGGGTATTAAGGGAGTCGAAGTGGGAATTGGTTTTGCTGCTGCTTCCGCGCCCGGATCGGAGGTCCACGATCCCATCATATTAAGGCAGGGAGCAGGTATTGAACGTATTTCCAACCGGGCCGGAGGACTGGAAGGCGGCGTGACCAATGGTTCTCCATTGATTATCAGGGCGGTGATGAAACCGATACCTACTCTGAGCCGTCCTCTTCCAAGCGTTGACTGGCAGACGGGAGAAGAGACTGCGGGTGCGGTGGAGAGATCCGATGTCTGTGCGGTTCCTTCTGCCGCGGTAGTTGCCGAGGCGGTCATTGCCTGGGAACTGGCTGTGGCTTTTAAGGAAAAATTTGGTGGAGATTGCCTCGAAGAAATTAGCGGTTCTTACCACCGTTACCTGGAAAGATGTAGCCGCAGATTAAAAAAAGAGGAAAACCGGGATGATTATAACAGCTCAGAATGAAAAGATTGTATTTTAGATAATTTGATAATCCGGCGGATTTGGAAGGAGAACCATGGGCAGAAAAGAAATTGAGGTTAAAACCAGTAATTTTATTTACAGGGTATTAATCGAAGAGGGTTTACTTTCCGAAACGGGAAAAGAAATGCGCCGGATCTTTTCGAGCGATCGCCTTCTGCTGATCAGCGATACCACTGTTTATAGAATTTACGGTCAGAAAATTTTCAGAATCCTGGAGGCCGCAAAATGGCAAATTGATATTGCCCTGGTCAGGCCCGGCGAACGTGCGAAATCACTGGCCGGAGCAACACGTCTTTACAATAAGGCTATCGATGTGGGGTTGGAGCGCTATTCTCCTATTGTTGCCCTGGGTGGGGGTGTAATTGGCGATCTGGCCGGTTTTGCTGCTGCTACTTATCTGAGGGGTGTTCCCCTCGTAATGATTCCCACAACTTTGTTAGCCCAGGTGGACAGCAGTGTCGGCGGAAAGGTAGCCGTTAATCATTCTGCGGGGAAAAACCTGATTGGGTCTATTTACCCACCGCGGCTGGTCATTGCCGATCCTGCAGTTCTTTCTACTCTGCCGCATCGGCAGTTGGCGGCCGGCCTGGCCGAAGTGGTCAAATACGCAATTATCGGCGATGAGCTCTTTTTTAGCCGTCTGGAGAAGGAACTTGATGAAATGCTGGCAAAAAGCAACGCCTCTCTTTCTATGGCAGTGGCGCGCTCGGTAGCGGCCAAAGCAGGGGTGGTGGAAGAGGATGAGTTTGAAAAAGATTACCGCCAGGTTCTTAATTTTGGCCATACGATCGGGCATGCCCTTGAGGCGGCTACCGG
>JAGYMW010000024.1 GCA_018400435.1 Bacillota bacterium
CCTGGCCAGGTTCATCACGATCAGGTTAATGATGATGGTTGCCTCACTTGTCTGTTTCAGTTTCTCTTTAATCAGGCTCAGACCGTATCGTCGTTTCCCTTCGCCAAACTTGCCTTCGATGGGGATGCGGTCTCGCTCATCCTGCCGGGCCAGCTTTTTAAGTGCTTTGTCCGGCTCCTTTGGCGGCCGGCCCAGCCTGGGGCCGCTTAAACGAATCCCGCGGGCTTTACAGTAACTGATGTTCTCACGGGTGCGGTAGATCTTGTCAACGTAGACCGATTCCGGGTAGAAACCATGGCGCTGATAATAGCTCTCAATCGCTTCAATCAAGGTCATCGCTTCGGCAAAGTTATCCCAGGATAGCTTCTACAGATAGGCCATACCGTCAACCACACTGATCGCTAATTTTGCTCCGAACTCGACACTGGCCCTGGCCTTGCCCCTAACAATCGGCTTGATGTGAGGCTGGCTGATACTGAGGGTGCAGTTTTCTACGCTGTGCGTTTTATCTTTATACATAAACAGCTGCTGGCGGTAGAGTTCTTTAATCGTTTCTAACTGCAGACCCTGGTAGATAGTCAAAGGGCTGATAATATAACAGGCTGAAAGTGTTTCGATATGTTTCAGGTTGCGATGGATATAATTTAACTGCTGGCGGATTGCTTTGCGCAGCTGCTTTTTCCGGGGCAACCTCAATTTAGCCACTGCCAGGTATTTACTCTTTGCTATGTTACGGTAGGTGCGCGGTTTTAAGATTTTCCCCTTAAGCGGCTCGTACAGGATGTCAATGAACTTTTCGGTTTTCTGCCTGGCTTCGTTTAAAAGGCTTAAATCGGTATGGTAGCGGATATCCGCCGCTTTACGGGTAGAATCCATCAACATTTTACCTCTGTTCTGTGGAACCTCGTCTGCACTGTTCCGGTCCGGATCACCTCCTGTAGCAGGAGGTGGGTCGTAATCATCTCTTTTCTGCATTTTGCAGATAGTTTCGTTTATTTCGGTGAGGTTCTTGAAACCGAAGCGTTTGCGGAAAAAGACCATCAAAGAAGGGTCAAAAGGTTTCTCAGTGCTGAATTCTTTGTAGCCTAAGAAATATTGCAGGTAGGGGTTTTCCCGGATTTGCTCCACTGTTTCTTCGTCGGTAAGGCCCAGGGTTTCTTTGATAATCAATGCTCCGAAAGCTACTCTGGCCGGTTTGGCTACGGTACCGGTTCCGCTGGGGAAAAGATCGGCGTAGTCGCCTTCTATATCTTCCCAGGGGATCATCTTTGCTTTGATCACCCAGCGGTTATCGGCTAACAGATAGCCACCAAAGGGTAGCAGAAAATCATCAATGGTGATCCGATCGTCTTTTTTTCGATACAATGGCGTCACCTCAAGTGCAAGGTTTTTGAAGATCTGTGGGGATTTTCCTTGCACTTATTAAACCATGAAATGGGCTGAAACGCTATATTTAAAAGGCTTTTCGGGCTGTTAAGGAAGCCTGAATTATAAATGTTCACCAGGTTGATGAAGATGGTCAATTGGCTTTTTGTGAAATATAATGAATGTCATAAAGAAAATAAAAATAATTCTTAAAGGGGGCATGGTTTTGCGGAAAGTGCTTGTAAGGTTTAATCGTATTTTCCATTCGATCAGCTGCATTTTTTTAGTTGCCTTGATGACGATTACTGTAATTGACATTGTCGGAAGAGCCCTTTTTGAATTCCGGTTTCGTGGAATATATGAATTAACGGGGATATTCCTTGTTATACTTGTTTATTTTGCTTTTGGTAATGCTGAGAGAAATAAAGAAAATGTAGAAATTGACTTTTTCTACAGCTACTATTCAAGATATTTAAAATCAAAAGCTGCCCGGGTGATTGTATATAACCTTAAACAGGTGATTTTTGTGGCTATTGCAGCGATTATAGCCTGGCGGGTCCTCGCTTATGGAATTTACATGATGGATACCGGTGCCAGAACTGCAAGCCTGCAAATTCCCAGCTGGCCAGTAATATTACTGGCGTTCTTCGGGTTGCTTGGATTATTATTTGTAGTTGTTTCAGATCTGATATTTTCACAGCCCACAGGAGGAAATAACGATGACGCCAGTTGAAATAGGGATTTTGGGCATTGTCTTAATGCTAATACTTATCGCTCTCAAAGTTCCTGTGGGTTTCTCATTGATTGGCATTGCCATTCTCGGAAATATGTTTCTGACAGATGTGGAGCCTGCATTGAGTAAATTGGGAAGCGATCTTATCATCATGGTGAACAACTATTCTTTAAGTGTAATCCCTCTTTTTGTGCTTATGGGCATATTTTTATCTAAAGCAGGGGTTGCGGCCGATCTTTACAATGTAATGAGCGAGATTTTCAAGAAGATCAGGGGAGGGATGGCTATTGCCACTCTTGGCGCAGCAGCTGTATTTGGCGCTGTTTGCGGTTCGGCAACTGCTGCTGCCTCCACGATCGGTTCAATAGCCGTTCCTGAAATGACCAAACATCAGTATAATCAGGGATTGTCGGCCAGCATAGCTTCAGTCGGAGCTACCCTGGGTATAATTATTCCACCAAGCACCACCCTGATTTTGTATGGTGTAATTACGGAAGAATCAATAGGGCAGGTTCTTATCGCCGGGTTACTGCCCGGTATTATGCTGACGGTAATGTTAATGATCACCACATATTTCCTGCTTCTTTTTAAACCCAGCCTGGGACCTCCTGTAGCAGGTACGCAGGAGCGGATTCATATAAATTTGGAAAAAGCCAAATATGTCTGGCCTTTGCCGGTTATCTTCGTTATAAGTATTGGTGGTATTTACGCCGGATTTTTTACGCCGACTGAAGCCGGTGCAGCAGGGGCTTTTTTATCTTTGCTTCTGGTACTGGTTATGAGGAGGCTTTCCTGGGCTAAATTTGTTGATTCTATAAGTTCAGCTACCACCATCACAGCAATGGTTTTCGCCATTGTAATAGGAGGAAAACTTTTCGGGATTTTCTTAACCAGAAGCCGCATCCCATTTGGGCTATCTGATTTAATAAATTCACTGGAAGTATCCCCTTTTATAATAATCTTAATAATACTTTTAATCTATACGCTTATGGGTTTTTTCATGGACGAACTGGCCACAATCGTGATTATGACCCCGATTTTCTATCCCATTATTCTGGAACTGGGTTACAATGCAATCTGGTTTGGAGTTATGACCACCATGATGAATTTAACCGGCTTGCTCACTCCGCCTGTAGGAGTGGCCAGCCTGGTTGTAGCACAGGTTACTAAAGTTCCTACCGGCCAGGTTTTCAGGTACCAGGTGCCATTCTGGATTACTCTGATCATTGGAGCAATTATTGTAGCCCTTTTTCCGGATATTGCCCTTTTCCTACCGAGCTTAATGTATTGAAATATAGATATAAGCATTAAAGGGGGGGGTGCTTATGCTTTAACGAAAGTTTTAGTGTTTGTATATGTAGTGTGGGGTCCTGCAAGAATTAAAAACAAAAAAATGGAGGGATTGGAATGTTTAACTTGAAACGCTGGAAGCTGTTTCTACTGCCCGTATTGCTGGTTTTTGTACTTGGGCTTGCTCTTGCAGGCTGCGGTGGTGAAGAAGCCGTAGATGAAGAGCCTGTAGACGAAGAGCCGGTAGATGAAGAGCCGGTAGATGAAGAACCGGGTGAAGATGTAGAAGTTATCAGCCTTGATTTTGCATCTCCTTTTCCCGAACCTCACCATCAGCATGTAAATGTAATCGAGCCATGGATTGAGGCTATTGAGGAAGCATCTGACGGACGGGTGGAAATCAATTTCTATCCCGGTGGAACCCTGTCTGAAAGCACAGCTGTCGTAGACGACGTTGCTACCGGTGCAATAGATATCGGTTTTACTATGCTTGGTTATACTCCCGGCCGTTTCCCGCTGACGGATATGACCAGATTCCCGGCTCATTTTCAGTCTATGGAAGAAGTAACCAGAACCCTTAATATCCTGCTGGCTGAAAATGCAGATTTTCAGGAAGAATGGACCGGTTACAAGGTCTTTGCCCTTTATGGCCTTCCCGAAGGAAATGCTTATACCAACAATGCTCCCATTCAGGGGATAGCTGACTTTAATGGTCTCGATTTAAGGGTTTCAGGCGAACTGGAAGAGGACACCATTGCCGCCCTCGGTGGAATGGGTTCTCTTATTCCCATGCCTGAGGTCTATGATGCTCTGGAGCGTGGAGTGGTCGGAGGACTTTTAACCGACAATGCCGCTATTGATACCTACAAACTCTACGAAGTGCTGGAATATGCTACAAGCGGTATGAGCATGTTTTATGCGACTAAAGCAATTTTCATGAACGAAGATGCTTGGAATTCGCTTCCTGCAGACATCCAGGCTATCTTTGACGAGCACAGTGGACTGGACTTGGCCTTGAAGGGTTCCGAGATTTATGCTGAAGCAGAACTGCGCGGTATTCAAAAAATGGAAGAGAATGGTATAGAAGTGTATGAATGGACCGAGCAGGATGCAGCAGACCTGCTGGAAGTAGCAACCCCGGTAGTAGAAGGTTTTCTTGATCAGCTTGAAGCCGGCGGACTTCCAGCCTGGGATGTCTATGAACATCTTTTGGAAGCAAGGGATTCACTGAGATAAGCAAGGGAAAATCTAAAGCAACTCAATAATGAGGCTGCCCTTTTGGGGCGGCCTCATTGTTTTTCCAGGACAGAGTATTTAATTCGCCGGAACAGATATTTGTGCATACCTGCGGTACATGAACTAGGAATCCGTTGCTCCATCAAAAGCTAAAGGTGCCTGTTATTAAATCCACATAATGGCTTTTCCCTTTCTGTCCGGCAATAATATAAATCCTGATTTAATTCGGAGTTCTCGCCGAAGAATCCATTGAGCGCGCACTGTTTGGCAGATTATTGTCGAGAATGTGGCTGACTGTAATGTTAATGATTCTGCTAACATATTACTGCACTCGAAATCTAAACTGGGGCAGCTGTATGCCGATACAAATTCTTTTTCTGCTGCATTTTAATGGAAAATGCTGTATGTATGGCCCATTCCGGGAATATTCATCGTTAGTATCGACGGCATTTATGCCGGTTATTTTACCCCTACTGAGGTGGAGACGCAGGAGCGTTTATGTTTTTCATCCTGGCTGTCGTAACGAAGAGACTTAAATGGCCGAATTTTGTGGAGGCCCTGAGTTCCTCGGCCAGTATTGCAGCTATAATTTTTATGATCATTCTCGGTGGCAAGTTGTTCGGGACTTTTCTTACCAGAAGCCGTATTCCCTACGAGCTGTCTGACTACATCGTCAACCTTGATGTTTCTCCTTTTATGATTATTATGATAATCCTGCTTATTTATACGGTGATGGGATTTCTCATGGATGAACAGGTAATCCTGGTAATTATGACTCTGATCATGTATCCTATCGTTTTTGATCCGGGCTATGACCCTATCTGGTTTGGGGTTTTGCCTACTTTGATGCTTTTTCCCGGACTGATGACCCCGCCTGTAAGGGTTGTTAGTCCGGTTGTTTCTTCGGTGACGAAGATTCATTCCGAGCAGGTTTTTAGATATCAGGTAACATTCTGGATCACACTGGTCATCGGGGCAGTACTGGTTTCTGCTTTCCCACAAATAGTTCTTTTCCTGCCAAACCTGATGTATTAATGTTTATTGGGGATTTTATCAAGACTGTTTGAGGAGATGATCAAACGATGTAAATCAGGCTTAACCCGAAAGAAAAGAACGTTTTTGCATCACTTTCCCTGCTCCTCATCCGCAGCATGTTAATGCAGTTGAGCCGTGGATTGAAAAAGTTGAGGAATTGGCCGAAGGCCGTGTGAAAATAAACTTCTACCCGGGCGGCGCACTTTCTGAAAGCACTGCCGTTCCTGATGATGTAGCCCTTTGATCAGTAGATTTAGGGTTTACCATGCAGGCTTATACTCCCGGCCGTTTCCCGCTGACCGATATGATCAGGTTCATGGCACACTACCTGACCAAGGAATAAACTGCCACCACCCTGTGGACAATATACCAGAAAAATGAAACTTTCCAGGAAGAATATGCCGGCTATAAGGTGTTTATGCTTTTTACAACTCCGGAAGGTAACGTATACACGGTTGATAAACCTGTCCGAACTGTTGTTGATTTTCCGGGACTCGATTTAAGGGTATCCGGAGAGCTGGAAGAAAGGACCATCGCTGAACTGGATGCTCTTGCCTCACTGATCCCCATGCCCGAAACATATGATGCCCTTGAGCGTAGTGTGGTGGATGGTTTGCTAACCGACCATGCAGCAATCGATGCATACAGTCTGCATGAAGTGCTGAATTACGGCACCGACGGACTAAACTTCATGCATGCAGCCAAAGTGCTGTTCATGAATCTGGATACATGGAATTCTCTGCCACCGGGAGTACAAACTGTTTTTGAAGAAGCAACCAATGGAATTGAACTGTCCCTCGCCGGGGCAAGACAATATGCTAAGATGGCTGAAGATGCCCGCAGTGTGATGGAAGAGGCTGGCATGGAATAAATTCCCTGGGGTGAAACCGAAAAACAGAAGCTGCTCGATGTTGAAATGCCTGTTATCGAAGAATACCTTGATTTCCTGGAAGCACAGGGCTTGCCCGATTGGGAAGTCTATGCAAAGATGTTAGAAATCAGAGACAGCTTAAGATAAAAAGAAAGAAATTTCTCTTTGATAGGCCAACTATAGAATTTGCCGGTGGGAAAAACCAACGGTATTTATTTTGCATAAAAATATGGGCTGGTTACCTCTTTAGGGTAGAATGATCCTCAAAAAATATGTTATCTTGTTATTAAATACGGATCAAACAATAACCTCCTTGAATTTGCTAAAATCTTTACAAAATGTACGGTATATCAGCACTAACTAAATACATAAACATGATCTCACAAATTCATATTGCTAATTGATGGTTAGCTGAGTATAATAGGGCAGTAAGTTCAAAGATAATATTTATAAATGGTACATTTTGTAAAACAATAAGTTTCAGAAGGTTGAAGCATAAATAGCGCCCAGGAGGTTATCTGATGAAAAAATCTTTTCTGGTAATTGGTGCCGGCAGATTTGGAACCAGCGTGGCTCGCACATTATTCAAACTTGGTCATGATGTAATGGTTGTGGACGATGATGAGAGTATTATCCAGCACATCAGCGGCGAGGTTACTAACGCCCTGGTTGCCGATGTTTCAAAAGAATCAAGCCTGAGAGCATTGGGAATAAGGGATTTTGATGCTGTCGTTTTAGCAATCGGTTTTGATATCCAGGCCAGTATCATGGCAGCGATTTTGTTGACAGAACTGGGAGCTCAGCACGTAGTTGCCAAAGCGCAAAACGATCTGCATGGCAAAGTGCTCACAAAAGTTGGTATCAGCAAAGTTGTGTATCCCGAACGGGATACAGGGCAAAAACTGGCCCTCAGCTTGATTTCCCCTTCAATAATCGATCTGATTGAGTTGTCTGCTGATTACAGCATTGTCGAGGTTGAAGCCCCCAAAGATATGGTTGGTAAATCTTTGATGGATTTAAATTTGCGAGCTCGTTTTGAGATAACAGTTATAGCTTTACGGCGGCGTAACAATGGTTGTCACCCCATTATTGCACCGATTGCCAGTGACACCATTGAAGCCAATGACTTGATAGTGGCAATAGGTCAGAATAAATCTTTGAAAAAATTGGGATGGTCTTAGTCTTGGGTTGTACCTCATAAGCACATGACAAATGTTAGAAAGGGGTTTGGAACTATTTTTCAGTCCCAAACCCCTTTGTTTTCTGGTGCGCCTGGCAGGAATCGAACCTGCGGCACACGGATTAGGAATCCGTTGCTCTATCCCCTGAGCTACAGGCGCCTGTTTTCTGATTTGTATTATATCTATTTCCACTCTGCTCGGCAATAGTATAAAGCCTGTTTTTATCTTTTTACACATAATGAGGGCTATCTTTTAAATTTTATGTTAAGCTTCGCTCAAGCTATAGTATAAATGCTTATGGGGGAATTATGCACCTTTAAGCAAATAAAGATTGATACAGCGGTATAACCAGCAGGTAGTAAACTACAGGCACAAAAATGGCCGGCAGCAGGTTTATCGTATTGATCTTCTTAATCTCCATCAGGTTAAGGCCAATACCGAAGATGAGGATTCCTCCGATAATCGTTATCTCACGGACGATCTGTGCGGTAAGCATAGATTCGATGGAGCCGGCGAAAAGTATGATTATCCCCTGGTAGATAAAAACAGCCGCCGCCGAAAAGATAACTCCCACGCCCAGTGTTGATGAAAGGATCATGGAGGTCACGCCATCAAGGACTGATTTGGCAAAAAGCATGTTGTGATTGCCCCGCAGGCCGCTTTCAATGGAGCCGAGAATGGCCATTGTCCCTACACAGAATATAAGGCTGGATGTTACGAAGCCCCGGGCGACATTGCTTCCGTTGCCGCCCACTTTTTCCTGCAGCAGCGTACCCAGCCTGTTGAGGGCCCTGTCCAGACGCAGCAGCTCGCCGATTGCCCCGCCAATAACCAGGCTGATTATAAAGAGTATGGGTTCACTTGACGGATCCAGCAGGCCTCCGAGGGCAGTGACTGCTCCTATAAAGATGACTGACAGACCAATAGCCTGCATGACGATAGTTTTATATTCTTCTTTTAGCCCTTTCCGGATTAACAAACCGATTATACTTGCGACAATAATTGCCAGAGTGTTAACATAGTTTCCAAGCATATAACACCTTTCTCGACCGTGTTTCTGTCAACGCAGCAGGCATGCCATAATGATACCACCGGTCTTTAGATATTTGTTTTCAACCTTAACATTATAACATGAATTGACCGGCGCATATCAAGCCATAATCTACCAGTACTGCAGTTGTGAGCTGTTGGTTGAGTACGCCTGACAATATCAGGCATAGGCTCGAAGCGGTAGTTTGTTTTAGAGGTTGATCGTATAAGAAAATTGTATTACTATATATCTATAATCACATATAAGAATCAATACCATACTTAAAAGCCGATTTCAAGGAGTTGAGCCTGTTTATGAAAGAGTATCAAAAATTTATCGTAATAGTAGCTGTTTTCCTGGCTGCTTATTTCATTCCTTTTGACAGTCCCCAGATAAGCACGGCCATCATTGAGGCATTCCATCTCCTGCAGGAATACGCCCGGGAACATGTTTTGTTCTGTTTGATCCCGGCATTCTTTATCGCTGGAGCTATAGCTAATTTTGTATCTCAGGGCGCGGTGATCAAATATTTCGGCAGCGGAGCCAGCAGAATTGTAGCCTATTCGGTAGCCTCGGTTTCCGGTACAATCCTGGCTGTTTGCTCCTGCACGGTTTTGCCCCTTTTCAGCGGAATTTACCGCCGTGGAGCCGGCATCGGGCCGGCTGTTGCCTTTCTTTATTCAGGCCCGGCCATCAATATCCTGGCGATTGTTCTGACCGCCCGGGTTCTGGGCTGGGAACTTGGAATAGCGAGGGCTGTCGGGGCCATTATTTTTGCCATAGTAATAGGATTGCTGATGGCTTTCTTTTACCGCAAAGACGATAAAGAACGGCTGACTTCGCAAATGGCTGGGATGGATGAAGATATGACGGAGTCACGAAATCCGCTGCAGAACATTCTCTTTTTCCTCACCCTGGTGCTCATCCTTATCTTTGCCACCTGGGGCAAGCCGACTGAGCCGGTGGGTTTCTACAATGCAATTTACACTATAAAATGGCCGGTGGTAATCGTCTTGCTGGCTGCCCTTGCCTTAATCCTGGTCAGGTGGTTTAAAGGAGAAGAGCGCAAAGAATGGGTCAATACCACCTGGGATTTTGCCAAGCAGATACTGCCGCTGCTTTTTGCCGGGGTTCTGGTGGCCGGTTTGCTGATGGGTCGTCCGGGAACTGATGCCGGCCTGATTCCGGTCCGCTATATTGAAGCGCTTGTTGGTGGAAACAGTTTGCAGGCCAACCTTGTCGCCTCGGTAGTTGGGGCTTTCATGTATTTTGCCACCTTAACGGAAATTCCAATTCTCCAGGGGCTGCTGGGAGCGGGTATGGGTAAGGGGCCGGCGCTGGCCCTCCTTCTGGCCGGGCCGGCTCTAAGCCTTCCGAATATGCTGGTGATCCGCTCTGTTATAGGCACCAGGAAAACCATTGTTTTTGTATCGCTTGTTGTCGTCATGGCCACCATAACGGGGATGATTTTTGGCAGTATAGGAATTTAGTTAATAAAACTAACGCGCATCTATTGACAGGCTCCTTTTATGTCTGGAGAATGTCGTCAATCTTTTGCCGTGACAATGATAGAAGATTTATTTTTTTAACCGAGAAAGGCAATTTCGGCTGCGTTTAAAAGATACAAGAGATTATTATAATATCAAGAGGCATTCTTTGGTCAGGGCAGTTAACTGATAAACTGTTCTGTAATAGTTTGAATTATTGTCAAAGGATAGTATTTATATTACATTGCTTTTATACTTTGCTTGTTTATTTTAAAAATTACTGGAGGGATGAGAAAACGTGACAGTCAAAAAAGAGTATGAACTTGGGTTTTTCCATAAATACCTGACCATCTGGGTGGCCTTATGTATACTTATTGGAATAGGCCTTGGTGCAGCATTCCCTGGTGCTGCCCGGTTCTTAAACTCTCTTTCCGTAGCCCAGGTTAACATTCCGGTGGCTATCTTTCTTTTTGCCATGATGTACCCCATTATGGTCCAGATTGATTTTCAGGAAGTTGTCAATGCTGTAAAAGCTCCCAAAGCGGTTATTTTAACCCTGGTTGTCAACTGGGCTATTAAACCTTTTTCCATGTTTTTCTTTGCCTGGTTGTTCATGCGGATAATCTGGGCTCCCTTTATTGACGATACTTTGGCCGGGGAATATGTGGCGGGTATGATTTTACTCGGAATTGCCCCCTGTACCGCTATGGTCCTGGTTTGGAGTTACCTTGCGCGTGGTTTCATGGGCCTTACCCTGGTCATGGTAGCCATAAATTCGCTGACCATGCTGGTCCTATATGCGCCGCTTGGCAATTTTCTGCTGGGTGTGGCCGAGATGTATGTGCCTTTCATGACCATTTTCTTAAGTGTTTTGCTTTATGTTGGTGTTTCTCTCGTTGCCGGTTATATCAGCCGGACAAGGCTGATAAAAAAAAGGGGTACAGAATGGTATGAAAATGTGTTTCTGAAACATATGGGAACAATTTCTATCATTGCCCTTTTGCTCACCCTCATCTTCCTCTTCATGCTCCAGGGAGAGGTTATCCTGGAGGCACCTCTGGTTGTGGGCATGATCGCCGTGCCGTTAATTATCCAGACCCTTTTTATTTTCGTTATCGGTTATACCGCCGCGAAGCTAATTGGTTTAACCTATGAAGAAGCGGCGCCTTCCTCGATGATTGGAGCCAGCAATCATTTCGAGGTAGCCATTGCTACAGCGGTAACTGTATTTGGGCTTACTTCGGGTGCTGCTCTCTCTACTGTAGTTGGTGTGCTCATTGAAGTACCGATCATGTTGATTCTGGTGCGCATCTGCCTGCGAACACGCAACTGGTTTCCGGTTATGAAGAAGGTTGTACAGTAAAACATTCAACAAATGGGAGTACTAGAAAATGAATCAGATAGCTGTGAAAAAAAGGGTGCTTTTCCTTTGCACCGGTAATTCCGCCCGCAGCCAGATGGCAGAAGGGTTTCTTAAGAAACTCGGTGGGGATAGATATGCAGTTTTCAGCGCTGGTATCAACCCGGTGGGGTTGAATCAGCGGGCGGTCCGGGTAATGGACGAAGTGGGTATTGATATCAGCAACCAGACCTCGGATCGGGTCGACGAAGATCTTTTGGCCGGGATTGATCTACTCATTACCCTGTGTGGCGATGCCCGCGAGAATTGCCCTGTTGTTCCCATGAAAATTGAGAAAAGACACTGGCCGCTTGATGATCCAGCCAGGGCCGAGGGAAAGGAGGAGGAAGTACTGGATCAATTTCGAATTATCCGTGATCAAATTCAAGATTATGTGAAACTACTAACGAAGGGATAATCCAGTTCGACTTGCCCTGCTGAATTGAAGCTAAATAAAGGGAGAAAAATTTGTCGAATGGAAGGCCACTTGTAACATTAGAATTAAAGAATTGGCCCATTTGAGACTGGAAAAGCGGCAGAAAAAAAATGTTTTTGAAAAAAGGATCAGCAGCCTTTTTATAGAATTAATATATTTGATATTAAGTTTATATCATATCCGGTTTATATCGTTTAAAATCTTTGAGGAGCCGGAAATTTTATTAAAGTAAAATGATTAATAAGGGTTTGATTAATAAGGTGTCAGTATTTATTGACACAGAAACCGATATGTGCCATAATGCTTAAATATGAGGAAGGCATTTTTTTATGTAAGTACATGTTAATAAATTCACAATATATGTGATTTCTGGTATTAATAATTGGCATTAATTTAAATTAAAGGGAGATATATAATTGACTATCTTGCCGCACAAAAATTACAGGGAAGAAATCGACCGCTGCATCCGCCTCTATGACAATTTTAGCGAAGCAGTTCCCTTTGTCGAAAAGGCATATTCTGCTCTTAATGAGTATATTTTGGAAAATCCGATTGAAGCTGCAGCACCGCTTGATGAAATGAAAGTATACGAAACCCTGCAGAAGGGCCAGTCGCTTAACTGCAATCCCCTGCTGGATACCAGCGCTGTCATCGGAATGCTAAAGAAAGTTAGTTTGGCCATGAACAAAACGAATCCAATTTTAAAAACCACTGTGAAGGTTTTAGAAGAAGCAAGTGACCGGTTCCTGGCTGAAAAACCAGAAAAAATAGAAAGAAACGAGTTCATGGAGTTCAGAGACGATCTGGTCAAAGAAAACGTCCTGGAGCAGGACATGGCCACGTTTCTTTTTTCGATAATAATATCTTCCTTTTACCGGCAGTACTTACAGCCGGTAAGCGAGGTCCTGCGGACTGACATCTGGGAAGGAGGGGATTGCCCGTTATGCGGTGAAAAGCCTCATTTTGGCATGCTGCGCAGCAGTGATGGTGCAAAACAGTTCGAATGCTGGCTATGTGGCACCCGCTGGGTGTACAGTCGCGTCAAATGTCCTTACTGCGGAAATGAAGAGCGAGAGGAGCTCGGTTATTTTAGTGTTGAAGGAATGGAAACATGCCGGGTTTACTTTTGCCGTCAATGCTGCCAGTATTACAAGATCTTCGACGGAAGGAAATTAAAAATGGATGGAGCAGAAATACTAACCATCCACAACCTTGCCACTCTGACTCATGATTTACTGGCCAGACGGGAAGGTTTTTCTCCCGGCTCCGGCCTGGAGTGGGTTAATCAGAGCGAGATAGTAGACAGACACGACTAGGAGGTGGATTTCTTATGCAGTTAACACGACGCAGTTTTTTAAAACTGACCGGTGCAACTGCCGCTGCGGCAACGCTTGCCAGTGTTGGCCTGAATAAGGCTTCTGCGTCAACCATTGACCCGCTGCGCATTAAGTATACTAAAGAGTATACGACAATTTGCACCTTTTGTGGAGTTGGCTGTGGGGTAGTTTGTCATGTCCGGGACGGTGTGATTGTCAACGCTGAAGGAGATCCGGATCATCCCATTAATGAGGGCACCCTTTGCAGTAAAGGCAGTTCCCACTACAACATCTCGTACATTTACGACGAAAAGGGAAAGCCTAAGCCAAACCCGAACCGGTTGACACACGTTCTCTACCGGGCACCGGGCAGCAGTAGCTATGAAGAAAAGGACTGGGACTGGGCCCTCGATACGATCGCCAGGAGAATTAAGGATACGCGCGATCAAAACTATGTTGAATCGGTAAATGTTGACGGCAGGCAGGTTACCGTCAACCGGACCGAGGCCATTTCCTGGCTGGGCAGTGCTTTCTGCACCGACGAGGAAAATTACCTTTTTCATAAAATGGCCAGGGCCATGGGCGTGATCAACATTGATCACTGTGCCCGCCTCTGACACTCGAGCACGGTCGCCGGTCTCGGCGCCACGTTCGGCAGAGGTTGTATGACCAACCACTGGATTGATTATCAAAATTCTGATGTTTTTATCAATATCGGCGGGAACACTGCCGAAAACCACCCCATTTCTATGAAATGGATTGAAAAAGCCCGGGAGACTAAGGGATCGAAGCTAATTGTAATCGACCCGCGTATATCGAGAACTGCAGCGGTTGCCGATCTCTACGTATCAATTCGCCCCGGCACAAACATAGCTTACCTGGGCGGTATGATCAACTATATCCTCAGCAATGAACGTTATCACAAGGAATATGTGGAAAATTATACAAACGCATCTTACCTTGTGAACGAAGATTTCTCCTTTGATGAAGCAACGGGCTTGTTTTCCGGAGCCGAAGACGACCCGGCGCGCAACGCTACAAAATACAAAACCGAAACATGGCAGTACCAGCGAGATGAAGAGGGTAATCCGCTCAAAGATCCCACCTTGCAGGACCCCAACTGTGTTCTGCAGTTGATGAAGAAGCACTATGCCAAGTACACCATTGATAACGTCAGTAAGATAACGGGCGCCGACCCGGAAGCGCTGGAAGCTTCCTATGAGCTTTACAGCAGCAGCGGTGAACCCGGCAAAGCAGGCAACCTGCTTTACGCCATGGGTATTACCCAGTTCACGCACGGCTCACAGAACGTCCGTGCATGTGCCGTGGTCCAGCTTCTTCTGGGGAATATTGGTATTGCCGGTGGTGGAGTGAATGCCCAGCGCGGGCAGTCCAATGTGCAGGGTTCAACTGATATGTGCATACTCTATCACATTGTTCCCGGTTACATGGCCACTCCTCAGCAGGCAACCCATCCTACTCTTGCCGATTACCTGGAGAAAGAGACCCCGGCCTCCGGCTGGTGGACCAACAAGCCGAAGTATTTTGTCAGCCTCCTGAAAGCTTTCTACGGCGACAACGCCACTCGGGCCAATGATTTTGCTTATCAATGGATGCCCAAGCTGGACGGGCGCGATCACTCCCACATTGCTCTTTATAAAGACATGGGTGAAGGCAAAGTGGAAGGGATGATCTGCTGGGCAGACAACCCTGCTGTATCCGGTCCCAGCGCTGCCAACAAACGTAATTACCAGAAGAACCTGAAGTGGCTCGTTTCGGTGGATCTTTTTGAAAATGAGACGGCTTCCTTCTGGCAGGGTCCCGGTATGGATCCGGCTGAAATTGACACCGAGGTCTTTATACTGCCAGCCGCGGCCGGTTACGAAAGGGAAGGCAGTAAGGCCAACAGCGGCCGCTGGATCCAGTGGACCTGGAAGTGCCAGGATCCGCCGGGTGAAGCAAAATCGGACCTCTGGATTGCCAATGAGATGTTCAAGAGATTGCAAGCCCTGTATGAGAACGAGGGCGGCGTTGTTCCAGAGCAGATCACCAAGATGTTCTGGGATTATGACGGCCTCGACGGTGAAGTGGATATTGTCAAGGTCTGTAAAGATATTAACGGCTACCGGGTAGCTGACGGTTCGCTGGTTACCAACTTTGTTGGCCTGGCGGACGATGGATCGACGGCCTGCGGCAACTGGTTATACAGCGGATACTATAACAACTATGATCAACCGGCTACCAAGAATCGGAACCGAGAAAAAGAAGGTATCGGAACAAACCTGGGCTGGTCTTTTGCCTGGCCGCTGAACCGGCGCATTGTTTATAACCGCGGTTCTGCCGACCTGGAAGGGAAACCATGGAATCCTGATGCTCCTGTCATCTGGTGGGATGAAACCCAGCAGAAGTGGGTCGGCAATGACATTCCTGATATCCCTGGCAGCTGGACTCTCGAGCAGTCTACAGAGAGTCCCTTTATCATGCTACCGGAAGGTGTGGGCAGACTTTACTCACACAGTGCCTTAAAAGACGGTCCCATGCCCACTCACTATGAGCCGGCGGAGAGCCTTGTTCCCAACCTGTTCTATCCTAACGCCACCTATAATCCGGTCAGCCAGCGTTTCTATGAAGATCATACTGTAGAAACCGACGAAGAGAGGGAAAGGTATCCCTATATTATTACTACCTGTCGGGTTGTGGAACATTACCAGTCGGGGATTGTTACCCGGAATATCCCCTGGTTAAATGAGCTGATGCCGGAACTCTTTATTGAGATCAGTGAAGAACTGGCCTCAGAACTGGGTATAAGCAATGGAGACGTCGTGGCTATTGAAAGCAAGCGCCTCTTCAAAGACGGCAATCAGAGCAGCATAGAGGCTAAGGCCTGCGTCACAAAACGTCTTAAACCGCTGATGATCAACGGTGAAAAAAAACACTATGTCGCATTGCCCTGGCACTGGGGCTTCAAGGGAATGAGTACCGGTGCCGTAGCCAACGACCTGACGGCATCAGTCGGTGATGCCAACACGGCTATTCCCGAATCAAAAGCATTCCTGTGCAATATAAGGAGGGCAGGATAAATGGCTCAACTAATCTGTTTAATTGACGCCTCCAAGTGTATCGGTTGCCGTGCCTGCCAGGTAGCCTGCAAGCAGTGGAACCAGCTGCCGGCGGAAGCGACAACCTTTGAAGGAAGTTATGAAAATCCGCCCCGGTTTTCAGCCCAGACCTGGATGAAGGTGGTCTACAGGGAACATGAGGAAGACGGCAATGTCGTTTTTCTCATGTCCAAGCAAGGTTGTATGCACTGCACCGATGCAGCCTGCATGCAGGCTTGCCCCACCGGAGCTTTGTATCGGACTGAATTCGGAACGGTTAATGTTGATACGGTCAAGTGCATCGGCTGTAACTACTGCGTAGCGGCCTGCCCGTTTAACGTGATCGGTTTTGATCGTCTAACCAATAAGGCACAGAAATGCACTTTCTGTTATGATCGATTAAATGCCGGCCTGCAGCCGGCTTGTGCCAACGCTTGCCCAACCGGTTCCATCCAGTTTGGGGATTACCGTGAACTGATCGATCAGGCTCAGGACAGAGTGGATGAACTCAAAGCGGCTGGTAAAACCAACGCTACCATGTACGGACTGGATGAAATGGACGGAACGGCTATGCTCTATGTCCTGGCCGATAAACCGGAAAAGTACGGCCTGCCGGTCGATCCGCAGGTATCACTACAAACCCGTATTTGGAGTGCTCTCTTTAAGCCCTTCCGCGTGCTGGTTATTGTCGCGGTAGCCTTTGGATTGTGGGTAAACCGCTCACATTCGAAGAAAATTGAGCAGGCCAAAAGCGAAGCAAAATAAACCGGGGGGTGAAAACAATTGGAAGTGAAAAAATTTACCGGTGGGATCAGCATTCCCCACTATAAGAGCTTTACCGAGCATAAAGAGATTAAAGAAGCCTCTCTTCCCGGGGAGCTTATCATCCCGCTTCTTCAGCATACCGGTGCTCCCAATGAACCGCTGGTTAAAGTGGGCGATAAAGTGAAGGCCGGGCAGAAGATCGGTGAAACTGACAAATTTGTCAGTGCGCCCATCCATGCCAGCCTCTCGGGGACGGTTACGGCGATTGAACCCCGTTCATACTTAACCGGTCAGATGGTAAATAGCATTGTCATTGCTGTCGATGAGAAACAGGATGAGCTTGAGCTTTCCGACGTCGATGTTGAGACTGTCACCAAAGAAGAAGTGGTCAATGCCATCAAGGAAGCGGGTATCGTCGGGATGGGCGGTGCCGCTTTCCCGACGGCAGTTAAATTAAGCCCGCCGCCGGATAAAGAAATCGATGCCCTGATAATAAACGGTTGTGAATGTGAGCCATTCTTAACCTGCGATCATCGCCTCATGCTGGAAAAACCTGAGGAACTGCTGCGGGGCATCGAGCTGATAATGAAGATGCTCAGTGTGGATAAGGCTTATCTCTGTATTGAAGACAATAAGGATGATGCCATCGAAGCGGTTCGGCAAAAAAATACCAATCCCCAGATCGTGCTTCTCAGGATGCCGACCAAGTACCCGCAGGGTTCGGAAAAACACCTGGTCAAAGCAGCCCTCGACCGGGAGATCCCTTCCGGGGGCTTGCCCTTTGATGTGGGGGCGATTATCCAGAATGTGGGAACCTGTGTGGCAATCTACGAGGCGGTCAGGTACAAGAAGCCGCTGATCGAAAGAGTGGTCACGGTGACCGGTCAAAACCTGAATGATCCACAGAACCTGATGGTAAAAATCGGTACTCCAATTGGCCACCTGATTGAAGAATGCGGCGGCATAGTGAAAGAGCCGGCCAAAGTGGTGATTGGTGGACCGATGACCGGAAAAGCGCAGCAGAACCTTGGTGTTCCGGTAGTCAAAGGGACAACAGGTGTAATTGTCCTGCCGCCGGACATGGCCATCGAAGATATGGAATACTATGACTGTGTCCGCTGTTGTAAATGTGTTGAGCACTGCCCGATGCTGCTTTATCCCAATCAGCTGAGTATATTCTGTGAAGCAAAAATGATCGAGGAAGCAGACGAGTGGAATGCCCTGGACTGCATAGAGTGTGGTATCTGTGCCTATGTTTGTCCCTCCAAGCGGCCAATCGTGCAGTTAATTCAGCGGACCAAGCCGCTGATCCGCGAAATGCAGAGCAAGAAATAAGCGAAAGTGGGGAAAAGGAGGAGATAAGTGGTGAATGAAGCCCGAAATTTCATAGTATCGTCGTCCCCGCATATTAAAGATGAAGGGACGATATCGAAAGCTATGCGTGATGTTTTTATTGCTCTGATACCTGTCACGCTGGTAGCCATATATTTTTTCAGGCTCTATGCGGTATTCTTTATTGCCGTCTGCCTGGTTACCGCTATTTTAACCGAGCTTCTGTTCAGGAACCTGATGAACAGGAAAGCAAGGCCTGGAGACTGGAGTGCACTGCTCACCGGTCTCTTTGTTGCCCTGTTGTTCCCCGCTTCTACGCCGTGGTGGCAGGGTGTGCTGGCTACCTTTCTTGCTGTAGGGGTGGCCAAGGAACTGGTTGGCGGCCTGGGCTGGAACCGTTTCAATCCGGCGCTTTTCGGAAGAGTGGCCCTGATTTTGCTGGCACCGCTCTTTGCCTTTGTTTATAGCTGGTTTGAGCCATTGAATGTTTACTTCGGCCCAATTGATGTGATGACCCAGGCCACACCGCTGGCCATGATGAAAATGGGCCTGGAAATGCCCCCGCTGGGCCAGCTCTTCCTGGCTTTTCCGGGAGGGGCCATGTCCGAAGTATCGCCTCTGGCCATTCTTATCGGAGCGGCCTATTTGCTTTATAAAAAACACCTAAGCTGGCGGATTCCCTTATCAATTCTGGCTACGGTAGTGGTTCTGACTTTGATCTCAGGTGGCAACCCGCTCTATCACCTGGTAACCGGCGGGCTGCTGCTCGGCTCATTCTTCATGGCTACCGACTGGGTTACCAGTCCCTTTACCGAAAAGGGTAAAATCATTTTCGGTGTGGCAATCGGTATCTTGATTGTCATATTCAGGATTGGTTTTTCCATCACCGAGGGTGTTGCCTACTCGATTTTGATCATGAATTTCTTTGTCCCTTACATTGAGCGGAAAACCTCTCGTTCGCATTTTGGAAAAATAAAAGCTGTTCCGGTGCCGATGGCCAATCAGAAATAACATAAATAACAGCTGTGGGCCGGGCGGTTTGACGTTCAGTGTGTCCCGCAGTTGAAATATTATAATACTTGAAACGGGAACATTTACAATGTTCCCGTTTTTTTCGACTGAAGGGATGAAAGAATTGTAGGGGTTCGAAAAATGTTTGTCCTGACGACCATCTTTCTAGGCCATGATGTTGTAATTAATCCTCGTGCATGTAGTTTTTACCTGTCAGGCCGGGTCAGAACCGGGTGAAAAAAAACACTGGCACAATGAGAAAATGCCGGTGTTTTAATAGCTTTATTGACATTGACTGTAGATAATTATCTTTTAATAAAGGCAGGGTTAAACCAGATTATTTTGCTGCGTTTTTACAGGCCAAACACTTTTGTCCCAAAGCGCAGGTAAAAGACTATTATCAGGATCAAGCTTAAAGCCACGAGGACAAGCAGCATGTCGAAATCTATATTGCTAATATTAATAGACCTGAATATAGATTTTTGCCCGGGGCGATAATCAACAGACTGCAGTAAAACAAAAGAGAGCTTGTATAATCGTTCAGTAAGCCGATTGATGATATTCTGCAAAACAGTAAAAGGCATGCTGATGATCAGCCACAGGATGACGGCCAGTTTGCCAAAATAATTGCCTATTGTCTCGAGTCCAAGCCAGGACGGAACCTCCAGGCGATAGACATTGGTCCGCTGGGCCAGGTAAAAGAAAATTGCTCCCAAAGCCAGAGCCAGGGCTACAGCGCTTAAATCGTTCCAGGTCCAGAAATTAATATGCAGGATGTGATGTTCTATAAAATGAGCATCGAGAACAAAGGTATTGAGAACCGGAGCAATCAATTTTGTCATCACCAGGTTGGGGGAGAATCCGATAAACAGCATCACCGCAGCCAGGACCCCGAGGCTGGCTTTCATTAACAAGGGTTCTTTTTTTACTTCAGGCATTCCGGCAGGTGCTTTACGCCAGAAGGTGTAATAAAGGAATTTCAGGAAGTAGCAAACGGTCCCGGCCCCGGTTATGGTAAATATCTTTTCGGCGATGTAAATGGAATAGAGGCCGTGATGTTCATAGGCTTCAACTATGGCGTGATGAAGCATCGTTTTGCTGGCAAAACCGTTGAAAAGAGGCATCCCCACTATTCCAAGAGAAGCGATCAAAACAACAACGGCAGTAAAAGGCATCTTTTTTTTCAAATTGCCCAGCTTGAACATATCCAGTTCGCCGGTCAGGTAAACAACGGCCCCGGCAGCTAAAAAGAGGGTGGACTTGAAAAAGGCGTGATTAAGGATATGGTAGGCGGAACCGGCAATGCCCATTGCTCCTTCATAACCGAGGTAGGCACCCACGCCGGCTCCCATGACAATATAGCCAATCTGGCTGATGCTGCTGCAAGCCAGCAATTTCTTGATGTTGCTCTGCAGGATGGCCAGGCAGGCCCCCAGAAACATGGTAATTATTCCGATCCAGATGATCACATAACCACCACCGGACAGGGTATGCCACAGGCTGCTCACCTCAGCGGAGAGATTTTCTACGGACAGCACATCCTGCCCTGGGGTATAAATCATATTGATTGTCCGAATAATGCCGTAAGCCCCTGATTTAATCATTAGTCCTGAAAGCAGGGCGCTGGCCGGGGCCGGTGCCACCGGGTGGGCCCGGGGCAACCAGATGTGCAGTGGGGCTATACCGGCCTTAATCCCGAAGCCGATGATCATCAGGATACCCGCAATAAGCAGGTAGTTGTTAAAACCGGTGACCATACATTCCTGGGGAGCAATGGCCAGTGAACCGCAGTTGAAATAAATCAATCCGATCCCGGTGAGCAAACACATGCCGCCAAAAACGCCAAGATAAAGATAAAGGTTGCCTGCGCTGTAAGCCTCTTTGCTCTGGTTATGAACAACCAGGATATAAGAGGAGAGAGACATGAGCTCGAAAAAAAGCAGCAGTGACAGCAGGTCACCGGTAAGAGGCACCCCGACAGTTCCTACCAGTGTAAGCATGAAGAATAGGAAAAACCGGCCCCTGTTTTGCTCGTGATTCATGTATTCAATAGCAAAAATCGTGGCCATCAGCCAGATAAATGAGGTGATCAGGGCAATCAAAAAGCCCAGCCAGTCGACCCGGAAAGTTAAACTATATGGTGTAACAATCATGGGCAATTCAAAAACCGGTATCTGTCCGGCTGAAAGCAGGGGGTAAATCATTACTACGGCAACAAGGGATCCTGCACAGCCGATTACCGACCAGCTGTTGCGCCACCAGGGAAGATTTTGTGCAAAGGCGATCATCACAAATGAAAACAGGGGGATGGCTACAGCGATTATTGGCAGATATGATACGACTTCCTGGTGCATATCTAATTACCTCCTGTAAAAAACAGGTAGTCAGCAATATTTTCGAAGTAGGGGACCGTCCACTGCAAATTTGAACCAACAAGCAAGCAGCCCGCTACCAGGACGAGAATCGGGATTAGCATAGCCGGCGGGGCTTCAATACCACCGGGCGATAGAAAATTACCTTTTTTGAAAAAAGCCGCTGTGACGATGGGCAGGAAATAAGCGGCATTTAAAAGAGCGCTGCCTATTAATACGGCGACAAATATCCAGGCCTCTCCTTCCAGGCTTCCCTGGATCAGATACCACTTTGATATGAAACCGTTTACAGGCGGAATACCGATCATACCAATGCTTGCTATGGCGAAAGCGAGCATGGTCAGGGGCATACGTTTACCCACCCCGTTAAGCTCACTGATCTTTTTCTTACCCGTTACGGTAATAATGGCGCCGGCACAGAAAAAGAGAGTAATCTTGAGCAGGGCGTGGTTGATGATATGAAGAAGTCCCCCGGTCAGTCCGATGACATTGAATAGAGCTGCCCCGAGGGTAATGTAACCGAGCTGGCTGATCGTTGAATAGGCCAGCCTTTTTTTAAGCTCGTCCTGCTGCATGGCGATAATTGAAGCGACCAGAATGGTCAGGGAGATAAAACCGGCGACGAAATAACCCATTTGCAGGCCCAGAAGAGCAGTAATGCCAAACACTGAATACATCGCTCTCAGTGTGCCAAAAACGCCGGATTTTACAACGGCTACCGCATGCAGCAATGCGCTGACCGGTGTCGGAGCAACCATTGCTGCTGGAAGCCAGGCATGAAGGGGCATAACCGCAGCCTTGACCCCAAACCCGAACAAAAAACAGAGAAAAGTGAATCGCCACATGGTCAGAGAACCGGTGGAGAGATCGACAATACCACCACGCGCAAATTCAAGCGTTCCCATCTGGCCGTAAGTGATGATCAGTCCGATAAGAATTAAACCGGCGCCGATGAAGCTGTAAACGAGATATTTTACCCCCGATTTTTTTGCTTCATCGTCTCCTTCATGGACTACCAGCGGATAGGTGAAAATGGTCAGGAATTCATAGAAAAGATATAAAGTGAGCAGGTTGGCGGCCAGAGCGATGCCCATGGTCATGCCCAGGGACAGGAGGTAAAATACATAATACCGCCTGCGGTTATGCTCATGGGCCATGTAGCCGATAGAGTAAGTAACGGAAAAGAACCATAAAATTGCTGCGGTACCACCAAAAATAGCAGCGAGGGGATCGACCCGCAGTTTAATTTCCAGGCCGGGGGCGATCTGGTGCAGAGGCAGTTCCCAGCCGCCAAAATGGTAATAATTGAAGATAATGAGAACCATCGCGGCGGCGCTGATCAGGCTGATTATGAAAGCGAGCGGGTTGCGCAGGCGATCATTGTTTTCTTTGGTTGTTCCTGTGATCAGTGCTCCGACGATGGGAAAAACAATCATGAATAAAGGCAGGTACTTGATCAGATCATCGTAGTTCATTTATTTTTCGCCCTCTCAGACAGTTTATCTTTGTATTAATGATTCTCCTCTTCTTTTTCTTTGCTGCTTCTGGTTCTCCAAACAATCATGATGGAAATAACAGTGGTAAAGAGGACTGTTGATTCCATAAGGGTGTCATAGCCGCGGTAATCAATCAGGATATTACCTACCAGGTTTAGCCCGCCGCTTTCTTCTACCCCTTTGGTGACGTATCGTTCATAAACATAATTGTTTGTCGGATTATCGAGTTTTCCGTAGGGGGGCATTTCAGTGACGGCCAGCACAAGCATGAACGAAATTAAGGCAACAAGAATGATCGACATGCCGTAGAAAAGAATTGTTCTAAGGTTAGTCATTGTGGACGCCTCCCTACCTTGGTGACCACAGTCACCAGTAACACAGTCATTCCAATACCGACTGCTGCTTCCGTAATGGCCAGGTCGGGCGAGTTAAGCTGCTGCCAGACCAGTGACATGATCATACTGTATGCTCCAAAAATAATGACAATATAGAGCAGGTCGTTGAAGACAAAAATTGAAAAGGCTGTTGCGATCAAAACAATTAAAAGCAAAATCATTAAAGTATCTATACTCATTCATTTTTTCCCCCTTCCTTTTCGGTAAGGGTTTCCAGTTGTTGACTTCTACGGCGGCGTTGTGAAGCGACGTAATCATTGATTACGAAACTCCCTTCGGCCATGGGTGTTCCCCTGTTGTATGCAGTTTTAGCGATCAAGTGGGTAATTACAGGGTTGATAGTGGCGACCATTGCCCCGATCATTAAAAGTTTGGTAGCGTTTGTAATGTCACCGATGAAGATCATTATTCCAATTAGCATCATCCCTGTGCCCAGGGTGTCGCATTTTCCCATTGCATGCATCCGGGTGTATAGATCAGGCAGTCGGATCAGGCCCAGCACTCCAACAAAAAGGAAGAACAGGCCGCCGAAAATAAAGAACAAAGCTATATATTGCATTATTGTCAAGACAACCACCCCGTTCAGGAGCTTTAAAAGCTCCCCTGTTAAATGATGTGGCCTTCGCGTAGCAGTTTTAAAATACAAAGAGTACCGATAAAGACGCCCAGGACAAAGACAAAAGCGACGTCTATATAATAGTAACTGTTGTCGAGATAAGAAAAAATGAGAATAATAATGACGACGTTCGTCGTGATTATGTTCATCGCCACAACGCGATCCAGCACTGTCGGGCCCTTGTATGCTCGGGCAATGGCCATTAATGAGATGACGATCACTCCGATTACCACCCAGTTAAGAATAGAACTAATCATTTTTGTATACCCCCTCAAGTTTCATCAGCCTGCGGTAAAGGGGCCAATCTTCAAGGCCGTGAGCGACATCCTCGGTCAGGGCATGGACGATCAACAAGTTATCTTCCAGTTCCACAGTGATTGTACCCGGTGTAAGGGTAATGGAATTAACATAGAGAACCCGGACCAGGCTTCTTTCAAGGTCGCAGCGCATGATTACAATGCCGGGTGAGATGGGAAGGCGGGGGTTAAGGACAATCATGGCCACGTTGATGTTGGCAATGACGATTTCCACGCCCAGAATAACAAAATATTTAATGATCATGAAAAGCTGAGCCAGTTTGAATTCTGTTTTATGCCCCTCGGTAATAGTCAGGTTGCCCCATAAAACGGTTAGAAGGCCGCAGAAGATTGCTCCGACCAGAATGTGCTGCCAGTCGGCGCTTGCTGAAATTAGAAACCAGAAAATCATTAACAGGACAAATATGAACAGGGAACCTGCCAGATCAACTTTTGTTCGATTGAGCACAGCAAACACCTCCTATACCATAACACGCTGGACTTTACAGCAGTTTCACTACGGTCTGATTGATAAAATCGAGTACCCCACCTGGGAATATCCCTAAATAGAGAATACAGACAGCCAGGATAGCAATTGGGACCAACATACTAAGGGGTATTTTATCTTTCTGAAAAGTCTTTTCTTCATGTTCGTGGCCCTCTTCCAGGCTGAAATAAGCCTGTCCGATTATGGGGAAATAATAAGTAGCATTCAATAGACCGCTCAGGATGATAACCAAAATCAGCAGGGGCAAATCTGCTTCCAGACTGCCCAATGCCAGACCGTACTTGCTGATAAAACCGCCGAAAAGTGGAATACCAACCATGGAAAATGATGCCACAGTGAAAGCGCCCATGGTTATGGGCATCTTGTAACCCAGTCCGGCAAACTGGTTGACTTTTTTACGCCCGGTCTGGTAATAAACAGCCCCGGCGGTGAGAAATAGACATGTTTTCATGCAAGCATGAACTAATATGTGCAGCATGCCAGCCGTCAGGCCCCATGGCGTGCCCAGCCCGATGCCAAGAAATACATAACCGATCTGGGCTACCGTGGAGTAGGCCAGCCGGCGTTTAAGTTCGATTTGCACGAAGGCGAAGAACGAACCGGCCAGCATGGCAACTACAGATAGCACCAGGATCAGGCTCCTGATGTAAGTTTCATGAAATATCTCCAGGCCGAAAGCAATTAACAGTATTTTTAAAAAAGCGATGATATATACTTTTACTACCAGGCTTGATAATACTGCACTGGAGGGGGAGGCGGTCGACGAATGAGCATCGGGCAGCCACAGGTGAAGGGGGAAGAGGGCTGATTTGACTCCAAATCCAACCACTAAAAAACTAAGCGAAGTCCAGATTAAGAAGGGATATGAATCTTTGACTTCACTCAGTTCCATTGCGATGTAGTTAAGGTTCAGGTTGCCGGTCATCATATAGATGAAACCGATCCCGAAAAGGACGAAACCGGAACCGATCGTTGCCAGGAGCAGATATTTTAAAGCTGCTTCGGTAGCCAGGCGGGTGCCTTTGCTTGCCACCAGGGCTACGGCGCCGATCCCCGTAACCTCGATAAACACATACATATTGAAAATATCGTTGGTGATTACCAGGCCTATCATCCCGGCCATGCAGAGCAGAAAAGCCGTATAGTACCAGCCAACCACATTATTTTCCAGTTCGTGCTTGATTGCATGGAAGCTGTAGATAAGAATTAGAAAACATATTCCTGAGATTAGCATGAGCATCATACTTGACAGGGTATCCACTACAATTTCAATGCCCCAGGGAGGAGGCCATCCCGATACCGGGAAATGGATTACATTACCGTGACTGACATGGTATCCGACAAATAACGCTGTGGCAAAAACGGCTCCGGTAATAAAGGTTGCCAGTGGGGCACAGAATTCTTTTTTCCACCTGGCCAAAACTGGCATGCAGAAGGAAGCGATCAGCGTGCTGATGACGCATAAAAAAGGTAGTTTAGAAACCAACTCCATCTGGGGATTCACCTCTATTTTAGTTTCATGAAGTTTGGAGCACAGATCGTTCCATAAAAGATGTACAGCTTAACGATTAACGCCAGGGCAAAGGCAGTTACACTGAAGCTTACCACAATTCCTGTCAGCATGAGGCAGGAAGGAAGCGGATTGATGTAAAGCGCATCAGGCATCTGCGGATCAAAAATCGGTGGTACACCGCCCTGAATATTGCCGACGATAATAAAAAATAGAAATATTGCTGTTTCCATAATATTGATGCCGATCACTTTTTTGATAAGGTTAGTCTGGGTTAAAACAATCAGGGTGCCCATGGCAAAAAGGACTATCGTAACTAGATATGGAAAGTTGGCTAATAGAATATTCACATCCATAACTATGCCTCCTCGCTGATCATATAGTAGATAGCCAGAATCGTGCTGGTGACGAGGATACTGATGCCGAAATTGGCCACCGACATGATTCCCACGCTGAATAAAGTCCCGGGAATGCCCACCGGGCCATGTTCATGAGGAATTAAAAATTTTATAACCTCGAGAATCCCACCGATGCCGACAAAAATAATGGCCAGGTCGATGATCATCTGGCGGAAATTAGGCTTCCAGAGCTGGCCAAAGATTAAAATATAGAGAAGGAGGCCAAGGCCGACAATCATGCCGCCGGAAAATCCTCCTCCCGGTGATAGATGACCGTGCATAATGACATAAAACCCGTACAGCAGAACGAAAAGAAGCATGTAACGGAAAACGACCCTTGTCACATAATCGTGCATCTTTTCTTCATCCCCCCTGGTTTGATCCAACCTTCATTATAACATTCACCGGGACGTCAGTCGCCCGGAAAAACGATTAGAAAATTCAGCAAGTTAAAATCTTCACAATTGGTTTCAAAAAAATAAATATATCTGCTTTTTGAGGCCCAATAAATTATCCTTTTTTTGCCGGATCACAAACAAACCCCCAAAAACAAAAAAAGACCATGGACTTTCCTTTCTATTTTTTATCATTTTCGTAGTTCTGTCAAGATATTTTTGTTTTTTACTTGCTTTACCCGCTTTTTTCTCACTCGCTTTTTAAATTGCGAGAAATATGTTTTCAAGGCAGGATATTGGACTGTAAAAGAGAATAAAAACTTTTAATTGTCCTATATAAAGGGGTCCATTAATGGCAGAACTCTTCGTATTAGAAATTAGCGATCATTTTATCATAAGCATTTTGCCCCCAGTTATTGTCCTTATCCCGATTGTTGGCTCTATAGTGATCGGTCTGATAGGTTTGAAAAATACCGGGCTGAGAAACATTGCTGCCGCAGTTACTGCCGGAGCGACACTCTATTTCTGTATCGAACTTTTCTTGCTGGTCCTGAGAGGATACAAAGTCTATTACAGCCTGCCCCCGATGGCCGGTCTGGAAACGGGGTTTGCAGTCGATCTGACAGGAGCGGTGTTTGCCCTCTTTTCTTCTGTAGTCTGGTTTCTGGCTACCCTTGCTTCTTTACCTTACATGAAACATGAAGGCAGACAGACCCGTTATTACGTTTTCCTTATCCTTTCCCTGGGCGGTTGTGTCGGTGTTTTTCTCTGTGGTGATTTCCTGAGTCTTTTTCTTTTTTTTGAGCTCATGACTCTAGCTTCTTATGCCCTGGTCGTTCATAATCAGAGTGCCGAGGCAATGAAAGCGGGCAATACTTATTTATATCTCGGTGTAATCGGCGGTCTGGTTCTCCTTGTTGGAATTATTATGCTCAACAGCCTGACCGGTTCTGCAGTCATAACACCTTCCCTCCAGGATATCGTTTTGACCGGGAAAAGCGCTGCTTTAATTGCCCTGTTTATGATTGCTGGTTTCGGGGTTAAAGCGGGAATGATTCCCCTGCATATCTGGCTGCCCCAGGCTCATCCGGTTGCTCCGTCGCCGGCCAGCGGACTTCTTTCAGGCATTATGATCAAAACCGGTGCCTACGGGATTATCAGGGTGGTCAATTTGCTCTATACCCCTTCTGCGGAACTGGCCCAGAGCGGGCTCTGGAACTATACCGCAAATATTGGCCATGTTGTTATCTGGATAGGTATTATGACCATGCTTCTGGCTGCCCTGATGGCCATTTTGCAAAATAATGCCAAGAGGCTCCTGGCCTATAGCAGTGTCAGTCAGATGGGTTACATTCTGATGGGCGTGGGAGCGGCGGCCTACCTTGGTTATGACGGGGCAATAGGTTTCGGTGGCTTTTCTTACCATATTATTAACCACGCCTTTTTCAAATCCGGACTCTTTATCCTTTTCGGGATCATTTATGCCCGTCTTCATGAAATCAGGCTGGATCATCTGGGTGGACTGTGGAAAAAATTTCCGTTTACTTTTGCTGCTTTTGCTGCCTGTGCTGCCGGAATTACCGGTATCCCCGGCTTCAACGGTTACGTCAGTAAAACTTTGCTTCACCATGCCATTGTCGAAGCTTTTGAACACCACCATCTCTGGGATCTGTGGCTGGCCGAGAAGCTGTTTATGCTGACCAGTGCTCTTACGGTTTGTTACATCACCAAGATCTTCCTTTCGCTTTTTTGGGGGAAGGAACCGGAGGAACTGCGGTCCAAACTGGGATCCGGAGAAGTGCGGGAAACCTGGCTTGAGAGAATAGTGGCCCTGGTTTACCTGGTGGTTGTGTTATTCCTTGGTCTTCAGTCACCACTGGTTTTAAAAAGGGTTATCGAACCCATGGCCGAAGTTTTTACTTATTCAGAACATCACCTGCATCACCTGGCCGAGGTGGGGGTCTGGACATTGCATGATCTGTACGGGATCGCCGTAGCCCTGGTTTTGGGGATCGGTCTGTATATTCTTTTCAGGAGGAAAGAGCTATTTGCCTTGAAACCGCCGCCCTACCTTAGCGTAGAATATTCCCTGTACCGGCCTTTGACTGCCGTTCTGGGAACGGCCTTCACAAGAACAGGTAAAGTTTTGGATGATAATCTTAACTTTGGTTTTCACGGGGCTCCGGTTCTCCTGACAAAGTTTTCCGACAGTGCTGACTATGTTGACAATAAATTTATGCAACAGGTTGGCAACCAAATTACCGCGGCCGGAGCCGGTAGTTTCAACCGCCTTCATGGTATATGGATGAACGGGTTAAAATATTTTTTTACCAGGTTAATCCGGTTTCTGAAGAAGGTTTTTATGATGATGTTCAAATTTGATTACAGCGCAAAAGGTGATCGCCTGTTTCAAACCGTAAATATATCCAATATTGATTTAGATCTCTGGATCATGCTTTTTGTTATCGGTGCCATACTGGCCACGAGCCTGCTCTTTTTACTGTAGGGACGGGATACAACCAGCTTTAGCAGGAGGCGATTTATTTGAATCTGGGTTTTCCACAACCTCTCATAGCCGTCATTATCCCGGTCATCGGGGCGGTTATCATTCGCATTCTCGATGAAAAAAATGCTTATGCCCGCCATGCCGTAGCAGTCGCCTCTGTGAGCATAGTTTTTCTTTCCGTTGTTACCATGTATCCCCCTGCTCTAAGGGGAGCCCTCATAGAGTTCAGGCTGGTGGAACTGCTGGACGGAATGGGAATAATCTTTCGCGTTGATCAACTGGGGATGGTTTTTGGCCTTGTATCTTCGACACTGTGGGTTTTTGCCACCGTTTATTCCATCGGCTACATGGCCCATGAACACGAACAGCGTAATTATTTTGTCTTTTTCGTTTTGTCCTGCAGCGCGGCCATGGGTGTTGCCTTTGCCGGCAATCTATTCACCCTCTATATTTTTTATGAGTACCTGGCAATCTGCACTTACCCGCTGGTGGTCCATGCCGGCACCGCCGAATCGGTACGGGCCGGGATCAAGTACATTAGCTACAGCCTGGGCGGCGGAGCCCTGGTTTTCCTGTCCATTTTTATGATTCACGATCTGGTAGGTACACTTGACTTTATGTCCGGCGGGATTCTCGACGCAGTTAGCCCGGGGAAAGCCACCATGCTCAAAATCATATTTTACCTGCTAATCGCCGGATTTGGCACCAAGGCAGCTATAATGCCCTTGCATTCCTGGCTTCCGGGGGCCATGGTTGCGCCCACGCCGGTCAGCGCGCTGCTGCATGCTGTGGCTATCGTCAAGGCGGGAGTATTCGGTATCACAAGGGTTTTCTTTTCGCTCTACGGCATTGAACTGCTGGGCGATTTGAATGTAACAGGTGTCGTAGCGGTGGTGATCTCTTTTACCATCATTGTCGGTTCGCTCATGGCTATCAAGCAGAATGTGCTAAAATTAAGGCTTGCTTACTCCACCATCGGCCAGCTGGGTTATATCTCCCTCGGTGTCCTGCTGCTTTCCGAAGCCGGCATTACCGGCGGGATTATTCATATTATTAACCATGCTATCTTGAAAATAACCTTATTTTTCTGCGCCGGGATGATCATTACCGTAACGGGGCGAAAAAATATTGATCAGCTCCACGGAATCGGCCGGCAGATGCCCCTGACCATGATGGCTTTCGCCATCGGGTCACTCGGCCTGATGGGAGTTTTACCTACCT
>JAGYMW010000025.1 GCA_018400435.1 Bacillota bacterium
CAGGCACGGGGGGCTCTTCAGGTTCAGTCTCAGCAGGGTTTTCTGCGAACAGGGTCTCAGCTTCGGTATCACCATCAATTGTAATATCAATTGCTGGCTCAAAAAATTCAGCGCCGTCGACAATCCACTTTTCAAAATGCCAGTTTTCTGCCGGAGATGCAATGAGCTGGACCGTTGTTCCCTCTGTAAAGGAGTGGCTGCCCTGAGCGGGAGTGGTCGTCCCTTCACCAGTCGCGCTAATGGTAAGGATATATTCAGGCACGGGGGGCTCTTCACTAAAACAAGCGGTTGCCTCCATGTCTGCTGTAATGACTACTGTTTGGATGGCATCTTCAAAAATTATCTCATCAATAACCCAGTGTTCGAAAAGCCAGCCTTCAGCCGGTTCGGCATTCAGACCGACAGAGTTGCCCCTGCTGTATGCATGGGTTCCCGGTTCCGGGCTGGTTGTTCCTTCCCCTTCGATTGACACTGTGAGATTGTAAACCGGATCGTTTATGGTTACTTCCCTGCTGGCTGACCAGGGAGATTCCTGTTCAGTTTGGATTGAACAACGGGCCTGGGCACGCATATTGTAGATGCCTGGCTTTGCCCAGCTTGCCGTCACGGAGGGGGAAGCATCCCATCCGGTAACGGTGCTGTTTCCAAGGTCAAAACGATACTCAAGATCGTGGCCGTTAGAACAGCTTCCACCTGTTGCAGTATAAACATATTGTTCGCCGGCAGTGCCGCTGTCCGGGCCGTCTGGTTGGTCTGGAGCAGTTACTGAACAGGGGTCCGGGGTGAACTGCCAGCTGAGAACAATATCGCCGGTGGAAGTTCTCCAGCCGTCAACGGCAATTTTGTAAGCAGTACCTGCCATGGCATTAAAGTCAACCTTGCTCTGGTAAGTTCCTCCATAATCATCGTTGGAGGCTATACTTTGCAGGTTTGTCAGTGATGAACCGGTGTAAATGGCCAGCAATGTGTCAAAACTGCTGCCAAAAGTATTAAACTCTACCTGGCCATTAGCGGGAGGAGTCCATTCCCACCATACTGATGTGCCGCCGGTAGTCCCGGCGTGGTCGGGTTCGCCGGTTTCGGTTGAAGCATTGATGTTGGTCCCCGTAGTTTGCCCTGAGGATGTTTCAAGAATCAGGCGATCGGCAAAATTGTCATTAACCGGAACTTCTGCTCCTGCCCCGCCGTAAATGTAGCGGATGCCTGAGATATCGACAGAATGTAAAGTGCGCTGAATGCCCTTATTCTGGTAATACATTATCGATTCGTAGATGGGAGAATGGCCCAGGCTGAGCCAGTGGCCGAATTCGTGCAGGGCGATGGTCTGGACATCATAGTAAGGGTAGCCGTCGGTGCTCCAGTTAAACATGGTATTGAAAACCATGTCGTTTTCCAGGATCCTGTCTCCGGAATACCAGACTGTGGCCAGGGCCAGAGTCTGGTCCGAGTTAAGGTTATACCACATTATTTCATTAATATTGTTGCGCTCAGCCCTTCCAATGCGGCTGTGGATCCCGTCATAGCTTAAAGCAAAATTGGCCCCGGCGCTGCTCCAGGTTGATGCTGCGGCCTGGATATGATCAATGCGGGTTTCGTAAGAGGAATTTACTTTATAAGGAACGACCGGCGAGGTTCCATACCAGCGCATACCATTGTAGACAAAGCCGTCTCCACTGACCACTTCTTTTTCGATAGTAGCGGGGAAGTCTTTTGCTGTCCTGTTTTCAGCAGTGGATACGCTGATACTTTCTTCAAGCTGCTGGAGGGTTTTTTCTTTGTTGTCGGGCGGGAGGGTTAATTTCCCCTGGAAATTCCCGCTCACCTCAAAATGGCGGGTCTGGATCTGTCGGCGGGGTAGGTTTTCTCCTTTCAGTTCCTGGAGAAAAAGAACCGCTTCTTCACCGGGTTTAAAGCTGGGAGTATCTGAAACATACTGGCTGATGCCGTCAACTTCACCGCCAGGTACAATAATCGTAACCGTTTCCCCTTTTCGGCTGCCCTTTAAGCCTTTTTCGATGGAAAACGTCACTGTCGTTGATATGTTTTTTTGTCCTTCATCCCACTGGCTGTGAACACCGGTTACAGTGCCGTATGCGATGGCATCAGAGGTCTCAGTGAGTTCATCCAGTTCCATCTTGATCATGAGCGCCTGGGCTTCGCCCGCACCGGTAATCAAAACAAAAGTAATCAAGAGTGCTGTAAGTAATAGCTTGCGTGGCCTAAATTGCTTATGCATTTTATTCCTCCAGAGGATGGGGGCCGATTGCGAACTAAAGCAGACAAATCTTCAAGGTGCCGGTATATCAAAACCCGCCTGCAGAATCCAGGCGGGGCCGGTAGAATTATGGATCTAACCGGCAGCTGGCTGGCCCTGGCACAGTCAATCATACTTTAGCCCCTTTAGCTTTGCGTCAACGCTTTTCAGCGATTTTGCCTTTTCATGGTCGAGTAAAATCATTATCCCATTTTATGTTGTAAAAGTCAAATAATATTAAACTATAATCTCTGGAATGACCAGTTTTTCTGTTTTATTCTTGAACTAGGCATTTTACCTCCCGGGACGGACTTAAATACTCTCTAGACCGTATTTTTGAAAGGGGTAACAGCTGTTGTCGCTTTTGCCATGGTCCTTGATTCAGTTGTCAACCTGGTGAAAGGGATCAAGTATCGGTTTGTTGAATAGGGGATTGCTACCTGTGGCACAGGGATGTCGGAAAGGACTGCAGGTATTAAGGTTCACTGTGTAGAAGTAGCAGAAAAAATTTCAGATTGTTGCTGTGCTCTGGTTTTGGTTTCAATTGGGAGGAGATCTTGTGGTTAAAAAGATATTGATAGTTGGAGCCGGTATCGCCGGGCTGTCGGCCGGTGTGCACGCCCTGCGGAACGGCTATGAGGTGGAAATCTTCGAAAAACACGATCTTCCCGGAGGCCTCTGTACCTCCTGGGAAAGAAAGGGATATACCTTTGATGGTTGTATTCACCGGCTGACGGGAACCAGACCGGACAGCCAGTTTAACCGTCTCTGGCGGGAAATAGGGGCTCTTAAAGATGTGGAAATTATATTTCACGATCCCTTCATGTCTGTAGAAAATGGCAGTGGGGAACCCCTGCATATATTCAGCAATCTCGATCGTCTGGAGGAGCACCTCCTGCAAAAATATCCAGAAGATAGGATGTTGATCAGGGAATTATCCGGGGCGGCCAGAGTTTTTGCCGGAGCCAGGTTCCCGCTCGAAAAACCGGATGAGCTTTATAAGATATGGGATTTTCCTGTTATGCTTGTCAGGATGATGCCGCTTTTCAAGGTGATGGGGAAATTTTCCAGGACATCTATTGCCGAATATTTTGCCCGGGCGAAGAGCAATTCCTTCAGGGAAGCTTTCGGGCTGATTATGCCTCCCGGTTATTCGATGATTAGCCTGATCAGCACCCTCGCTTCACTGCATAACCGGGATGCTGGTTTCCCCCGCGGCGGATCACTGCAGTTTGCTCGTTCCATAGAAAAACGGTTCCATGAATGGGGAGGTATTGTCAATTACGGGTGCCCTGTTAAAGAGATCAGGATTAACAATGGACGGGCAGTCGGACTGCTCCTGGAAAAAGGAGAGGAAGTTTCCGGTGATATTGTTATCTCGGCGGCCGATCTTCATCATACCGCTTACGAGCTGCTCGGGGGACAATATTTGACCCCGTTAATCAAGAAAAGTTTTCGCCATTTTCCGCTTTATTCTTCTGTTCGAGTCTCCCTTGGCATAGAAGCTGATCTTTCCGCCGAGGCCAGTTGCCCGGTTGTCAGGCTGGACATCCCCATCAATGCGGGTGGAGAAGAAAACCGTTATCTCTACCTGACCAATTATTCCTTCGACCCCTCACTGGCCCCGGCAGGGAAGGCCGTGGTTGGCGCCGCTCTATATTCTCCCTATGATTACTGGCGAAAAGAGGCTGGAAATGAGAGCCGCTATGAGATAAAGAAAGAACAGCTGGCGGAACAGGTGATCACAGTGGTTGAAAAAAGATTTCCCCCCGCGCGGGGGAAAATCGAAGCGATGGATGTTGTCACGCCGGTGACCTACGAGCGCTATACCAATGTTTACAAAGGGGCTTACATGAGCTGGATTGTGCCTCCTGAAGAAGGGCGTTTTAAGATTCCAAAGGAGCTGCCCGGTTTAAAAGATTTTTATCAAATTGGACAGTGGATTGAGCCCCCGGCCGGACTGCCCGGTTCGATGCTTACCGGCCGCCACGTGGTCCAGCTAATCTGCAGCCGGGACGGGAAGCCCTTTCAGGCGAGCTGAGAATGGACAGATTGAGGATGGAAGAAAATAAGAGTTTGGTTGATGACTCAACCGCTGAGCCGTCCGTGTTGGACGAAACCGCCGGGAGAATGGACCGAGATCCGGCCAGGGTTACTTTTCTAACGGCGCCGCTTGGCAATTTAATACTGAAAAATACCCTGCCTGCCATTGCCTCCATGCTATTCATGGCTTTTTACCATATTGTCGACGCGATCATGGTCGGTCGGAGTATCGGACCGGATGCCCTGGCCTCAGTGAACATCCTTTACCCGATTATGGCATTTTTCATCGGTCTTGCAGCGATGATCGGAGTGGGTGGAAATGCACGAGTGGCTGTTCTGCAGGGGAGCGGCAATACCGAAAATGCCCGGCGGGTGCTCGGCCTGGTTGTCGCCCTTGGAGTCGGCCTGGGAGTTGCAGGCAGCCTGATCACTATTTTTGCCTCTCCATCACTTCTTGTTTTCCTTGGCACTTCAGGTGCACTTGGTGAGATGGCGGGGCGTTATCTCATGGCTATTTACCCTTTTTTTGCCATGATGATTCTAATTTTTATTCTGGAGCAGACTGTTCGTAACGATGGACGGCCAAATCTGGCTACTGCTGTTATGATGGGCATGGCCCTGTTGAATATTGTTCTGGATTATTTGTTTCTTTTCCCTATGCAGATGGGGATAGCCGGTGCGGGCTTAGCTACCGGACTATCCCAGACAATGGGAGCATTAATTTTTATTGGTTATTTTATGATGAAGAAAGTCCGTAACCGGCCTGGTTTGCAGGTTGGATTACCCGGGGGTGGTCTGCCGGTTCTGCGAATTATTGCCTTTAATGGTTCATCGGAGTTTTTTACCAGTATTGCTTCAGGTTTGACTACTTTTCTTTTTAACAGGGCGCTGCTTGCTTATCTCGGAGGGGCTGGAGTGGCGGCATTTGCCATGGCCCAGTACCTGATTATGTTCGGCTCGGTTGTTTTTATTGGGATTAGCGTAGGAGCACAGCCGATTCTCAGTTATAACCATGGAGCGGGCAGGTTTGAAAGGGTGAAGAAAACTCTAATTTATGTAATGATTTCTTCCTGGATTCTGGGGGTGATATTTTTTGTTGTCTTGCGCACCCAGACGGCGGAAATGGTTACTCTCTTTATCCCCGATCATCCCGAAACTGCAGCATTGACCATACGGGTTTCGTCCATTGTCAGCTGGACTCTGTTGATCATGCCGATTGGTATCATCAGTTCTACTTTTTTTACCGCCCTGGAAAGGGCGGGTAGCTCTTTGTTGATATCGTTTTCGCGGGGTTTCTTTTTCACGGTTGTGGGCCTGCTTGTTTTCCCTTCTTTCTGGGGAGTGGAAGGGATCTTGTTCACACCGCTTTTTTCAGAAGCTGCTTCTTTACTGGTAACGGTTGTTTTACTGGCCCGATGGACAGTTAAATGCAGCCAGTAGAATTTCAGATGAGGGCCTGCAGCCTTCTGCAAGGAATTGAAAAAATTTTTTCCTGAGCAATCAGGATTTATTTTGATACCGGGTTGGTTGTTCCTGTATTCCTTGTGCATGGCTTATTGGAGCAAAGCGGTTTGTGCCCCAAACACCGATTAATATAATTGCCGTTCCAACCAGGTGATACCAGTAAAGGACTTCATTGCGGAAAATCACTCCGCCGGCTATGGCAACTACCGTAATCAAATTGGTGAATACTGCTCCCTGGGTGGCGGTGATTTTACTGAGAACGTAATTATACAAGAAAAAACTGGCTACCGAGGAGATCGCGCCCAGGTAAAATATTGAAGGCCACATTTCAGCAAGTGGAGCCAGGTAGGTGCTCAAACTACCATTGTTAAGAGCAACTATCAGGGCAATGAAATTAAAAATGACTGCGCCGACCACCATCATGACCCAGGTTATTTGAATGGGCATATAGATTTGTGAAGCTTTGCGGGATTGGATATGGTAAACAGCGGCGACGATTACTGCACCCATCAAGGCCAGGGTGCCCAGGGGATTAGCTCCGGTAATGGACTGGTTATCCATGTATATGATAAAGATGACTCCGATTACTGTACCGATGATAAAAAGCAGTTGAATACGGACAGGGTACTCATGCAGGAAAATAGCCGAACAGATGGCTACGAAGATGGGGATAACGGCGATCATCATTCCAGAGTAAGAAGCTGAAGTCAGCATAATACCGATTGTTTCAGCTGAAAAATAAAAAATTGGCTGGAAGAGTGCCAGCGGCAGCAGGGTCAGGTAATCGCTCGCTGAGATATCAAAATTGATTATTTTTAATGCTCTTAGCAGACCCATGGCCACGGCTGCTGTGGCAAATCGCAGTCCAAGCAGGTGGATAGGTTCCAGGTGATCCAGGGCACCGCTGGTGAACATAAACGAAAGTCCCCAGGCCAGGGCCACTCCGATACCGGCAAAATAAGGCAAATAGCGTTTCAAGACAATCATCCTTTATCAAAGACTAACCTATACTATACAACAAAAATAAAGGTCGGGGAAGATTCGATGCAGATTTAATAATCAACAACTTAGAAGGATTTAGCGACTCCGGAAGAGAAAATTGCAAATGGCTTTTCAATATTTGGCAACCTGCCTGTCCGATTCAAAGAGGGAGGGAAAAAATTGTTCATTCCCAAAGAAAAGATACCGGTGTTTTTTATCGTTCTGGGTATTGTGTTATTGCTATCCGGATGTGGTGGTACGGTAATGACAGAAGAATTTTCCCAGTCCTACCGGGTTAGGTCGGGGACGCTGATTGCCATTTACAATCCCAATGGTGATGTGACCATGACCGGCTGGGATGAGGATGTCATTGAGATCAATGTCCGCAAAGAAAGTATCCACGGGCAGGAGACTCTTGATGAAGTGGATATTTATATTGATATTGCCGGAGAGATGGTGATCCGGACTGAATATCCGCCGGGAGCAAGAAAAGTTACCGTAGATTATGACATCAAGGTACCGGAAGATCTCCTTGTCAAACACATAGAATGCTCAAATGGCAATATAATACTGGACGGTTTAATGGGCAACCCTGTTCTGCTTTCTTCCAATGGGATTATCCAGGCCAGTAATATTAACGGTATTGTTAAGGCGCGGACCAGCAACGGAGACATTAACATCAAGGCAGTAAAGGGTTTGGAGGATTTGATTACCTCCAATGGCAATATCGAAGCCGAGCTTCCTGATTTGCATGATGATATTGAAATAAAAACGAGCAACGGTTCAATCAAGCTGGCTTTTTCTCCCGGCCTGGCCGTAGATTTAAAGGCTGAAACGTCAAATGGGTCGATCACCATTCAGAATATAAATATTGACACAGAAGAACTGAATAAAACCTCTCTGGCCGGCTCGATGAACGGTGGTGGTTTACAGGTAAGCATGGCCACTTCGAACGGGTCAGTGGAATTGAGCAGGTTAAAGTAAAATTTTCCGGAAAGATACCTGGTCCGCGGAACCAGCTTAAAAGGTTACGACAAGGCACTTTTTCTCTGACGTTCGCTTTGGTTACGGGATTGTGAGACAGTACATCAAACCATATCTATTAAAAAATTACGTTCCCGGGAGTGGAAACAGTGACAACAGATCAAATTGTAATTTTTTCGGTTCTCGGCCTGATCCTGGTTCTATTTATCTGGGGGCGCTGGCGGTATGATCTGGTTGCTCTTTTCGTCCTGCTGCTGCTTACTGTTGTCGGACTGGTTTCTCCTGAAGAGGCTTTTTCTGGATTTGGCCATCCGGCGGTAATAACGGTGGCTGCTGTCCTCATTGTCAGCCGGGCCCTGTTCAACTCCGGAGTTGTTGATTACATTGTTCGATTAATGTCCAAGGCCGGGGACAATTTTAACGTTCAGATCCTCATTCTTGTCCTGGCTATTACTATCAGTTCCGGTTTTATGAACAACATCGGTGCCCTGGCCCTTTTCATGCCTGTGGCCCTGCGCATGGCCCGTAAAAGCGAACGTTCGCCTTCCCTCTATTTGATGCCCCTGTCCTTCGGCTCGCTCCTCGGCGGATTGATCACCCAGGTTGGGACTCCCCCCAACATTATCATTTCCATATTCAGGACAGAGACGGCGGGTGCTCCCTTCCGGATGTTTGATTTTGCTCCCGTTGGAGCGGGCATCGCTTTAGTCGGAATCATTTTCATCGTCCTGCTCGGCTGGCGGTTGATTCCTCAACGAAAAGGACAGCTTTCAGCTGAAGAGTTATTTAAAGTGGAAGATTATATAACAGAAGTGGTCGTTCCCGAGAAATCGGCCCTGACCGGTAAAAGGGTCCGGGACCTGGAAAACATGACCGACGGCGATGTTGCGGTTGTTGGTCACATTCGCAAAGATCAAAAATTTGCGGCCCCTTCTCCCTACCGGACTTTCCAGGAAAATGATCGGTTAATTATTAAGGCCGATGCTGAAGAGATTCAGGAATTGTTAAATGTTTCCGGTCTTGAAATAGCCGATTCAGAAAAACTGAATGCAGAAGCACTGAGCTCCGAAGAAATTATTGTCATTGAAGCGACGATAACCACCAACTCTGTGCTGGAGAGGAGGACAGCCCGCGGGATGAAGCTGCGTTCCCGCTATGGCGTAAATTTGCTTGGGCTGGCCAGGGAAGGGGGACGTCTGCGTTCAAGGCCCGATCGAGTCAGGTTAAGGGCCGGTGATGTTCTTCTTCTCCAGGGGCCGACAGATACCATTTATGAAGTCCTGCCTACCCTCGGCCTGCTGCCTCTTGTCGAAAGGGGGCTGCGTGTTGATCAGCCTCCCCGAACCATACTGGGTGTATTGATCTTTGCAGCAGCCCTGGTGATGGCCGCTCTGGGCTATCTTTCGATCCAGGTGGCCTTCACCGCCGCAGCCCTGGTAATGGTTCTGGCCGGTTTTCTTTCCCTGAGGGAAATATACGACAGTGTTGACTGGCCCATTATAGTCCTCCTGGGAGCAATGCTTCCCGTTAGCCAGGCTCTCGAAACCACAGGCGGAGCCGAACTGCTTGCCGACGGCATTCTGGGTGTGGCCGGGAATGTCGCTCCATGGGTTACCCTGACTATCATCCTGGTTGGGACGATGTTTCTTTCCGATCTGGTGAATAATGCAGCAGCGGCTGTATTGATGGCTCCAATTGCCATCAGTGTTTCCGCAGGCCTCCACGCTTCTGCAGATCCCTTTCTGATGGCTGTGGCTGTCGGTGCTTCCTGTGCATTTCTCACTCCTATAGGGCACCAGTCGAATACCCTGGTTATGGGTCCTGGAGGATATAAATTTGGCGATTACTGGCGTATGGGGTTGCCCCTTGAGATAATCATTGTTCTCGTTGGTATCCCACTGATAATGATATTCTGGCCGCTCGGGCTCTAATGATGTACGGGGCGTTCTGGCTTGTCGCAGTGGCCGGGGAATGAAAGGAATTTACAACTGTGAACATTGATGTAATTCTTGCATTGGTGATCATGACGGCAGTGGTTCTGCTGTTCGTAACCGGGTGGATACGCATGGATATTGTGCCGCTACTCATTCCCGTTGCCCTCATTCTTGCCGGCCTGGTCAGTGCAGATGAAGTATTCTCCGGTTTCAGCAGTTCGGCGGTTATTACAATTGCTTCATTATTTGTCATAACTACCGGTTTGGTACGCAGTGGAGTAGTTGATGGCGTGGCGGACTACCTGAGTCGCCTGGTTGGCCAGAGCCGACGTCGCCTTATTGCTGCTGGCACCATGCTCCCCGGAGCGATGGCTGGATTCATCATTGTCACAGCCACGGCTCTTTTTTTTATTCCTACCTTAATGCGCCTTGCATTCCGCAGAAAAATACCGAAAGCCAAACTGCTTCTTCCGATGGTGATTTCCTGCTTGCTGGGTGCAAATATCACCCTCATTGGAGCGTCCCATAATCTGGTTGTTAACAGCGTGGTGGAAGAAACTCTCGGTTACGGCTTCAGTTTTTTCGAATTTATGCCGACTGGAGTTGTTCTGCTGTTGGCAGCCGTCCTCTACAGCATGATTTTTGCCTGGCGGTTGCTTCCTGATGAAGATCCGCCGGAAGAAATTTATGTCCTGGATAAACCAAATTTGATTGAAACTTATGGATTAGCCGATCGCCTCTGGGAAATCTGGGTGCAAGAAGAGTTCGCTGCGGCAGGAAAAAGTATTCGAGAAATGGGTTTGGGCGAACGATTCGGCCTGGTCCTGGTTGCCCTGGCCCGGGCTGAGGAACAAATGTCGGCAGAGCCAGGAGAATTAATTTTGGAAAAAGACGATGTCCTGCTGGTGTTGGGTCGGGAAGAAAAAGTCAGGCAGCTGGTGGAAGCCGAAGGCTTGTTCCTCGCTGGCCATCCCCGCGAGCAGAAACAATTTCCCCTGAGCACAGCTGAGCTGGTTGAACTGGTTGTTCCACCTCGTTCTCCGGTAATCGGCAGGACTCTCACCGGCATGGATTTTCGCCGTAAAACGGGGTTGAGTGGTATCGCTATCTGGCGTGGAGAACGTCCTTATCGGACCGATGTAGGCAGTATGGTCCTGCAGGAGGGAGACGGGCTGCTTTTATTTGGTGACCGTCGCCGGACAAGATCTTTTCAGCCCGGAAGAAACTTTCGCTGGCTTCACCCACCGCGCAAACAGGAAGCACCTCCGGAACTGCGCCGGTACGGGCCACTGGCGGTTATTCTTCTTTTGCTGGTAATCTCTGCAGCTGCACTAAAATTGCTTCCTGTGGCGGTTGCGGCAGTGACCGGGGCTGCGGCCATGGTTCTGTTTGGCATTTTAAAAACGGGTGAGATCTATACCAGTATTGAGTGGAGAGCAATTATTTTAATCGGCTGTCTTTACCCTCTGGGGACTGCTCTGGAAAACAGTGGAACAGCTATCCTTCTTGCTGAAAATATCCTGAAGGCAGGGGGATATTATCCGCTGGCAGTCCTGGCCCTAATATCCGGTCTGACAATTATCCTCACTCAGCCTTTACACAATGTAGCTGCTGCAGTAATTATGACTCCAGTCGCCTTACATGCGGCATCGGCCCTGGGAACCAATCCAAAAACTTTTATCATGGGAGTAATTATTGGTGCTTCCGCAGCTTTTTTGCTCCCGGCGGGGCACCCGGTGATTATGCTCGTTGAAAAACCAGGTGGATACCGTATAAAAGATAATTTTAGGTTTGGAGCCGGACTGGTTGTCCTGGTTTTTATCATAATTATTATTCTGGTTCCCGTGTTCTGGCCTTTTAACTGAAATTGGCGGCAGGTAATGAGTGCAGTGTGTCGAAAAATTATTTTATGTCGCTTTGCGTTCATAAAATGTGAGAAAAGCTGGAGCAGTTACAGTTTGCTGTCCGGCAAATGGAGAATGTTGCTATGCTTTTAAGAAAAGGATTTTGTGCCATTATGATCTTTCCAATTCTGTTTTTATTATTTTGTTTGCCTGGCTGTCAACCGGTTACTGAACCGGTTGATGGGGTAGAAGATGATTTCGTCGAGCAGGGAACGGAACAGCTCACGGAAGAAGAACGATCTGGAGAAACAGAGGAAATCCGACCGGCCGAAGAACCTGTCATCGATGAATCGATCACCGCAGAAACAGAAAACCAGGTAGATTATTACTGGCCATGGTTAAGCCATGGCAATCTGCTTCTATCCAGTGGAGAGGTAATCCTGGGGCCGGATCTTTTCGAATCGGATCTGGGTTTTATTGCTGAATTTCCTGCGGGGGCAGAGTACAACGGCCGGGTGATCTGGTTGGTCGAAGACTCAGATGTTTTTGCTCTCGAATGGATGGATCTCTCTTTTGATGTTGAATATTATGAACAGAACGAATGGGTTTTTGCGGCAACTTTTGATTTTATGATCGAAAATTTACAGGTAGAGCAGGATGCTGAAGGGCTGCAGGAGTTTTCTCTTGATTTATACGAAGAGCAGGAAGGTTTTGCAGTAAGGATCGAAAAAATATTGCTTGGGGAAAATATGGAAGGCGAATTTTCAACGGGACCAATTGATTACGTGGCTCTCGATATAACAATGATTGCATCCGGTAACCAATAAATAAGAGATTGGAGTGTTTTCGGTTTGCCCAAAATAGATGATATGGCAGTTAATGCAATCCGTTTCCTGGCAGTTGATGCAGTAGAAAAAGCTAAGTCCGGCCATCCCGGTTTACCCATGGGTGGTGCTCCCATGGCCTATACTCTCTGGACCCGGTTTCTGAAGCATAATCCTGATAGTCCCCACTGGATAGATCGCGATCGCTTTGTCCTTTCGGCCGGTCATGGATCGATGTTGCTATATGCCCTGCTTCATCTTTCGGGTTATGATCTGTCCCTTGGAGAGATCAAAAATTTCCGCCAGTGGGGCAGTAAAACGCCGGGCCATCCGGAATACGGGCATACGCCGGGCGTTGAAACTACCACCGGCCCCCTGGGGCAGGGTTTTGCCAATGCCGTCGGTATGGCCATTGCCGAGAGACGCCTGGCAGCTGAGTTCAACCGGCCAGGGTTCCCCCTGATAGATCATTATACTTATACTTATGCCGGTGACGGCTGTATGATGGAGGGCATTACGTCGGAAGCAGCTTCTCTTGCCGGTCATCTAAAGCTGGGCAAGCTGATCTGCCTTTATGATGACAACAGGATTACTATTGATGGAGCTACAGATATCACCTTTTCTGAAGACACGGGAAAGCGTTTTGAAGCTTACGGCTGGCAGGTCTTGAAAGTGGCGGAGGGAAACCGGGTTGAACTGATCGAAGAAGCAATCAGTGAAGCAAGGCAGGAACTGAACCGGCCGACGCTGATCATTGTTCGCACGGCCATTGGCTATGGTGCTCCGAACAAACAGGGCCTGCCCGATGTCCACGGTGCTCCTCTCGGCGAGGAAGAGGTGGCTCTGGCCAAGAAAAATCTTGGTTGGCCTTTAGAACCGGTATTTCATGTTCCTCCGGAAATCTATGAATATTTTTCCAGCCTGCGTAAAGTGTGGCAGGCGAAAAAGGAAGAATGGGATGCCCTGCTTAAAGATTACAGCATTGAATATCCTGAGCTGGCTGACCGATGGCAGGACTGGTTCTCAGGCAGGATACCAAGTGAACTGTTTTCCGACCGGAGGCTGAGGGATTTCGGGGATAAAGCAGTGGCTACCCGTTCTGCGTCCGGTTCGATAATGCAGGTGTTGGCCGAGTACCTACCCAACCTTTTCGGCGGCTCAGCCGATCTTAACGCTTCCACAAAAACTTACCTGAAAGGTATGGGGGATTTTCAGGCAGACAATCCTGCAGGCAGCAATGTTCATTTTGGAGTGAGGGAGCATGCTATGGGGGCAATATTGTCCGGGATTGCCCTGCACGGAGGGCTCAGACCTTTTGGATCAACCTTTTTGGTCTTTTTCGACTACATGAAGCCGGCGGTTCGCCTGGCGGCGATGATGGGTCTGCCGGTTACCTATATTTTTACCCACGACAGTATCGCTGTCGGTGAGGACGGCCCTACCCACCAGCCGGTGGAACATCTGACCAACCTTCGTTCCATTCCCAACCTCCATGTGTTGCGGCCGGCTGATGGTATGGAAACAGCTTTTTCCTGGTTGCATATTCTCCAGCGAAACAGCGGGCCTTCGGTACTGGTATTATCCCGTCAAAAACTGCCTTTACTTACCCAGACCGGCGAAGGGGTTCTTAAGGGTGGTTATATTGCCAGCCGGGAAAATGCAAAACCTCTTTCACTAATCCTGGTTGCCGGCGGTTCTGAACTCGATCTGGCTTTGCAGACCCAGAAAATATTGCAGGAAAAAGGTTTTTCAGTTCGGGTGGTCAGTATGGTTTGCCGGGAGCTCTTTCATGAACAGGAGGAATCGTACCGCCTGGAGGTGCTTCCCGGTGATATTCCACGATTAATTGTTGAGGCATCCCTTTACCAGTGTCCTGATGGATTGATCCGGACTCAGGATAAAGTAATTGGGGTCAATTCATTCGGAGCATCTGCTCCCGGAAAAGTGGTGATGGAAAAACGGGGCATCAGCACGGATGCTGTTTTATCAGAGGCGGAAAGCATGCTTTCCCTCCAATAATATTTCAGGCGTAGATTCCTTTTGCTTGCATGATGCGCTGTTTCCTGATAAGATTTGGCCATAATAAAAAATGGAGGTGTTACTAATGCAAAAAGGGTTTTTCAGCTCATTGTTTGATTTCAGCTTTACCGAGTTTATTACCCCTAAAATAATCAGTATTTTATTTATCATCGGGGTGATCGGATCCGGTATCAGTGCACTTGGTTTTATCGTCAGTGGATTTGCTGCTGATGTTGTCATGGGTATCCTGTTTTTGATTTTATCTCCCATTGTTTTTTTGCTCATGGTTATTGTTTTTAGGGTATATATGGAAATAATCATTATTCTCTTTAAGATTTATGAAAATATAAAAACCATCAGTGAGTCGAAAGAAAGTAATCCTGATACTCCGCCAGCTCCACCGGTCAGCTAAGTTTTTTATTACTGAAAGCCGGATTTTCAGCAACTATAAAAGGGCTCAAGAATGTTTAAAACTGCCGGGACTGTCACATCAGGCCCGGCAGTTTTCCTTCCCGATTTCAGGCCTTCAATATGTTTCACTACCCTGCAGCTTCATATCAATGTGGATAGATTTACTGAAAACGGTGTATAATGATTAATACAACGTGACCAGATTTCCTGGTGTCCGGAAGAAGGACTGGTATCCAATGGTTTTGCGTAAATGCGGTATAATATTTTCTGTTGTTGCTGCGCTGATAGTCCTGGGTCTTCTGACTTACATGGCCTTTGATCTGTTTTATGCGGAGAATAAATACAGTGGAGCAGAGGAAGAAAAGGATGAATTAATAAACCAGACAGCAGAAGAGGAGTCCTTAACTGACGAAAGCGGTTTCTCTTCAGTTGAAACAGGGGAGAACGAAGAGGCATCTTCCGAAGACAACGGCGAGGAGTTGCCTGAAGAAAGCAGCATGGTGGTTGGAGAAGATGCTGAAAAAGATGGATTACAAGTCGTAGCTGATGGCGATTATCTTCTGGCCCTGGTTACCAAGGATACCACCCTCAGGAGTGACTATGAACCTGTTGATCTGGTGCAGGTTCCGGATTATATGTATCCTTCCCGGCCTCTGCAGCTGCGGCAGGAGGCTATGGAAAATTTGGAAGAACTATGGAGCGCTGCCGAACAGGAGGGAGTAATCCTGCATATCATTTCTGCTTACCGCAGCTTTAGTTACCAGGAAGGACTTTTTCAGTCTTATGCCGATAAGTATGGTGTGAATGCGGCCAATCGCTTCAGCGCCAGGCCGGGACAGTCGGAACATCAGTTGGGAACGGTGGTTGATTTTGGAGGAACAACAGTTGACCTGAAAGCGGAATTTGCCGATACGGATCAGGGACGCTGGCTTGCTGATCATGCGCATTACTATGGATTTACCCTTAGTTACCCGCGAGGCGGTGAGGCCACAACCGGTTATATATTTGAGCCATGGCACTACCGCTATATTGGCCGGGAGGCGGCTATGCAGTGGAAGAATTCGGGAAAGATCCTGCAGGAATTTCTGCAGGAGAAGCCCCAGAATTTTGAATAACATTTTTCCTTTTCAGAACGCCCCTTGATATTTGAACACCGATTGCTTATCATATACATCACAGGATCTTCCCTTGATGAAGGTCAACTGGTCGAAGGAGGATCCCTTATAAACGGCGATACAATGTTGGCTCAAGATGAAAAGTATTTTGGCATGCTGGTTCATCTTGCAGCTTTGGCCCAAATGATTGTGCCCACTTTTGGGTTATAATTAGCTGGCTGGTTGTCTGACCGATTACGAAAGATCAGTTTGCCCGGGCGGAAAAACAGAGTAAACGAGGAGGTTGACTTCAGGTGTCCCTATGGTATTCGTTTCATCCAGTAAGGTCTTTACGCTCTTCAGGATGAGCGACGGCAAAAGGTCTCTTTTTGCATCCACCAATGATCACAAGATCGATCATTTTTACTTCAATCATCATTTTTTCCAGGTCGCCAGTCATGTTACCTTTGAAAGAAAGATTGAAATCTAAAATTATTCAATCCCGCTCTCTGGGATTTGCGAGGATAAAAAAGCTGTTTTAAAAGGGAAGGAGTTTGATTATTGAAAAAGATAGTTTTAATTGAGCCACAGTCGAAAGAAGACCATGTGTATAAACATGTCAGGATGCCGCGTTTAGGATTGCCCATCCTGGGGACCCAGCTTAAGGATGCAGGATACCAGGTTAAAATTTACTTGGGGACGGGAGAGGCATTGCCCTGGGCGGAAATATTTGATGCTGACCTGGTCGGTATTTCCACCACCACGGCTACCTGCCGGGAAGCTTATCGTATCGCGGGTGTGCTTCAAGCAAAAGGGATTCCCGTTATAATCGGGGGTATCCATGCTACTTTTGAACCTGAAGAAGCCATTCACTTTGCTGATTATGTGGTTATGGCCGAAGCCGAGTATAGTTTTCTTCCTCTGGTCCGCTCTATCGAAGCGGGCTCTCTGCCGGTTGATATTCCTGGAGTGGCTTACTGGGAGAACGGCAGCCCGGTTTACAATCCGCCGTCAAGTGAAGCGGTGAATATGGACAGTCTACCAATACCAGACCTGTCGCTTTTAAACTGCTTTTCTTCCCTGCGCAGCATCCCGGTTATGACTTCCCGGGGGTGCCCCTTTAACTGTACATTCTGCTGTGTGACCCAGATGTTTGGCCGGCGCTACCGTTTTAGATCCACGGAGAGTGTTTTGACAGAACTTGCCCGTTATTCGGGCGAACCGATATTTTTCTGTGATGATAATTTCACTGCCGATACAAAACGTAGTAAAGAATTGTTGAGAGGAATTATCGACCGCGGGATCAAACTTAAGACTTGGGGAGCCCAGGTCCGTGCTGATGCGGCTCAGGATGAAGAACTGCTTGATCTGATGAAACGTTCCGGATGTGGAATTGTCTACATTGGCTTTGAGTCGATCAACCCGGAAACCTTAAAAGGTTATAACAAGCAGCAGACGGTGGATGATATTGAATGGGCCATTAATCGTTTTCATGCTTACGGGATCAGGATCCATGGAATGTTTGTCTTCGGAGGGGAAGGCGATACAGTTGATACGATCAGGGAAACAGCAAATTATGCCCTGAAGGCACGTATCGATAGTATCCAATTTATGATCCTTACTCCTCTTCCGGGCACTCCTTTTTATAAGAAGCTGGAAGAAGAAGAGAGGATTCTCACCGGAGACTGGTCTCTCTATGATGGTCACCATGCTGTCTACAGGCCGACACTTCTTTCTCCTCTGGAATTGCAGTTGGAAACCATAAAAGCGATGAAGAAATTTTATTCCCTGCGCTACATTTTCCAAAATGTCGGCCGCACGGGATGGGCCTCTGCTTTATATCGAGGGATCGGCTGGGGATTGACCAGACATTTTGATTTCCGCAACCGCTGGTACAATCGCCTTCTGGAGCGGCTCCAGGGAACTGAGTCCCGTTCGGAAACGCTTTTCTATCGCCTGTTGAAAGCTCCGGAAACCGAACAAAATAAAATTGGGGAAAAGCTTTTGCCATTGCGTATTTCCCTGGTGGAACAAAAAGGAGTTATATACCTGAAACTGCGTGGCCTGGCTGGCAGCCTGCACTTGAAAGAACTGAAGCGCAGCCTGAAAAAAAATCTACCCAGCCATTACAGTGAATTGGTAGTAAACATGGAGGGCCTGCGGTTTGCTTCAGAGAACACAGCCGATATGTTTTGGAAGCATATGGAAAAGCTTGGAGATAAAGCTCGTCGCATGCAGATAGTTATAGCGGCCGAAAATCAGGCCCGAAAATTTATACCGGTGAATATTAAAGACAAATTTAAAATGCCCCATGTGGAGCTCTTATTCAACCGCAGGTAAGTTTTGGGAAGGCCTTTAATGCTGAAATTAAATCTTTTTGATAAAAAAAGGGGTCGGCTGCAAGCCGTTCCCTTTTTTCCCTTTGCAGATAATTGCCTCAGTTGGATAATACATACCCTGCTATGAAAGCGGCCAGGCAGAGCAGAACCAGCACAACCCAGGGTGTTTTGCTGCTTATTTTGTTATTTTTAGCATGACGGGCCACAATAAAAATCCTCCTTCTACAGTTCTAAAGTTAAATCGATCCTCATAGAACCGGCCATGTTATCATTTATTATTTCTGTTCGTACAACTTCTTCCAGGGTGCGGCTTTGTAGGCGTTGTAATCGGCGATGGCAAACTTTAAAGTTTTCTGAGCCAGCCCAGCGCAGTGCTCATATTGGGCCGGCAAACCGCCAAGCTCTCTTAAAATATCATGGTCTGAAATTGTCAGGATTTTACTAATTTCTTTTCCTTTTATCATTTCCGTCATCATACTGCCGGCAGAAACAGCACCAATACAGATATCACTTAAGAAGGTGGCATTTTTAACAGTACCGTTCTCGATTTTCAGCCATACCCACATTGAGTCCCCACAGGAACTGCTGATTTTGCCTGAGTAACCGTTATAGTTTTGTATCTTGCCCAAATTCCTTGGATTTAACCAGTGATCGATCACGATTTCTGAATAGCCGCTTTTAACCAATTCATTTTTAGCCAGAATCTTTTTTGCTTCAGTGGTTTCATCTTTGATTTCATCTGTTTTATCTTTTTTGAGATCCATTTACATTCCCCCTGAATCAGAGATCACAATAGGCAATGAATTATACCAGCGGTTTCCATATAAATAAAATGCTTACTATATTTTTCCTTTTCTCTCGCGATAAATCTGTTCCATCCAGTCGGCTACCCTAATCTCGTCTGCCGGATAATAACCGGGGTTGTAAGGTTTTAGATCCAGGATTGGGCTGCCGTCTATAGCATCGAGCCCCTGCACTTTAAGGATATTTTTTTTACGATCCACCAGACGAACCACAATGGCGCATATAGGATTGGGTCTGGCCGGGCTGCAGGTTGCAAATAAACCTGTAAGGGGTAAATCTTTTCGTCCCATGGGGTGTACTTTGATCAGTAAACGTCCATCATGCTCGACCAGGTGAGCCCAGTAAAGAACCAGGAGATGGGAAAACCCTTCTATGCCTTCAAGACAATCATTATATTCTGGATCAATGACCAGTTCGGATACCGTGTCGCGCAGGCCATGGTTATAATTTCCGGCCTGCCATTTCAAACCACCTGATTCAGCGACCAGCACCGGTTCTTTTTGATCGTTTTTTACGATTCCTACCGGAGTTAGTTTTAACTCGGATCTATGTATTTCCCTATTTTTACTATCCAATCCGGTATTTCTCCTTTCGACTTTCTACTTGACCACAACCACGGTGCAGTCTTTTGCTTCCTGAAGAACGGCTGTGCTGACACTGCCCAGGAATAATTTTTTTAGGCCACTGAGACCTCTGCTGCCGATAACGATCGTGTCATATTTTTCTTCGGAAGCGATTTTGCTAATAGCCAGAGATGGCTGCCCTTCTTCCAGGATAGCTTTTGTTGATATACCTCTGTCCTGAAAGAATTCAACTGCTGCCTGCAAAATTTTTTTGCCCTTTTCCTTTTCTTTTTGATATCTTATCCTCAGGTAAGCTATATCATCTTCCGTAGCCGTGTCAGTTTTGCCACCCCAGGCTGAAAGATAACGGGGAGCCAGTTTGCCTTCATAAACATGAATCAAAGCCACCTCTTTTGCGCTACATTTTTCAGCGAGGATAGCCGTTTTAGCGAGTGCTTTTTGGCTTTGCTCTGAACCGTCTGTGCATACCAGTATTTTCATTGCTGTCCCTCTTTAATTCAATTAAGATCAACTGCCGGATTAAACAAAGAAGAGATATTCTGAATTTAATCAGTCAGTTTATTTTATTTTAGCATAAAGCAGTTGTTCGTTAAATGCGGAAGTCTCAATTCTCCGTGAAAATTGTTGTCAGTCCTAAATAGAGCATAAATTATGGTGGGTTTATAGGTATCGAGTAAAAAATCAGGAAAATTCAGGATGCAATAAAGATCGCAGTTATAATCGCAGTTATAGACGAAGAAGATGTGATAGTTAAGTCCCTGGTGCAGTAGATGATTGAGTTGCCATTTCATGTTCATTGGTATATACTTTTTGATATGTTGCATAAATGCCGGAACGGATGGTCAATAAAGCCGGCATATTTATAAGGGGAAAATGACAGTTATTTTGTATTAAAGCCTCTTAACAATTGTAAAAAGTTTTTTACAGGGCTCTTACACGAGTATAATACTATAAAATTTGGGGAGGTAACAGGCTTTGAAAAGGAAAATATTGTTGTCAGCTTTACTGGTATTTGTTTTCGCTTCGCTGCTCCTGGCGGGGTGCGGATCTGAAGAGGAAGCCGGCGGTGGAGAAATTACCATTGGTGCATTGCTTCCGTTAAGCGGAGATCTGGCAGAATATGGCCAGAATGTTCAGCAGGGAATCAACCTTGCAGTTAAACAGATTAATGAAGCAGGAGGCCCCCTGGGGATGGAACTGAAAGTAGTGTTCAGGGACAGCCAGACTGATCCCACAGCCCTGCGGGATGGAGCGGAAAAGCTGGTTAATGTAGACCAAGTTCCGGCTATTGTCGGACCCATGATCAGGACAGATGTTGCCACTCCGATAACAGCTCCCAATCATGTTGTCATTATATCTCCTTCCAATACACCTACCTGGGTTACTGAACTGGATGATGACGACTATACTTTCAGAACTACTGCTTCGGATGCCATTCAGGGTAAAGTACTGGGTGAACTCGCTTACGAACGTGGTTACAGGACGGCGGCTATTCTTTATATAAACGACCCCTATGGCGGCGGACTGGCTGAAAGTACTGGTGAAGCATTTGAACAAGCCGGCGGTGAAGTGCTTGGTGTAGCTGCTTACGAGCCCGGTGAAGTTACCTACATGATGCAGCTCGAAGAGCTGGCCAAGGGTGACCCCGATGTTCTGGTATTGATCGGTTACCCGGAAAGTGGCGTTGTGATCCTCAGACAGGCACTATCTGAAGGTTTGTTTGATCAATTCCTTTTCCCTGACGGAATGCAATCCGAACAAATCATTGAAGATGTCGGAGGAGATTACCTGGAAGGTATGTACGGCACTGGTCCGGGTGCGGCTGAAACCGAATCCTACGAAAATTATCTGAATGCATATGAAGCAGAATATGGAGAAAAACCGGCTACAGCTTATACTGAAAATGCCTATGATGGCGTGGTGGTTATAGCTCTTGCTATAGCTTCTGCAGGCGAAGAGGCTATAGAGGAAGATCCCGGGCAGGCAATTCGTGATCACATGCGAGTAGTAGCAAATCCTTCTGGTGAGATTATTTCGGCCAGTGTGGATGATTTTAAAAAAGCTTTTGAGCTTATCGGGCAAGGCGAGGAAATTGATTATGAAGGCGCCGCCGGTTCAATTGACTTTGATGAATACGGTGACACGGTTACTCCAATCCTGATCTGGAAAATTGAGAACGGTGCAATTGTTCCTGTCAGGTCCGAGGTTTCAGAATAAAAATCACTGTTTATTTAACAGCGCAGGAAGGTTTTATGTCCATGACGGAAACAATACTGCAGGTACAAAATATAACGAAACGGTTCGGTGGAGTTACAGCGGTGAATAACTGCAGTCTTGAAGTCGAACGTGGATCAGTGACCGGACTGATTGGTCCAAATGGGGCCGGTAAAACTACTCTTTTCAATATAATCAGCGGGTTTTTTCACCCCGATGCAGGAAAAGTCATTCTTAAAAACAAGGATATTACCGGCCTTTCACCTGATCGGATCTTCAAAAACAAGTTGTTCCGTAGTTTTCAGATAGCCCGGGATTACCCAGAAATGACTGTCCTGGAAAACTTGCTCCTCGTTCCTGAAGAACAGCTGGGTGAGAGCCTCTTCAACAGCTGGTTTAGAGCAAAGGTGGCCCAGAAACAGCAAAATATTTTTGTGGATAAGGCAATGGAATCCCTGCGCTTTATTGGACTGGAACAAAAAAAAGATCTTTTGGCCAAGTATTTGTCCGGTGGAGAGAAGAAATTGATGGAAATCGGTAGGATGATGATGGTGGATCTGGACATGGTCCTGCTGGATGAACCGGGAGCGGGTGTGCCACCTGCTCTTCAGAAAAAGTTCCTTGGTTACATCCAAAACCTGTCCAGGGAACGGGGGTTGACCCTGTTTATTGTTGAACACGACATGGATATTATTATGAATATCTGCGACATGATTATTGTGATGCGTGATGGCAGTATGCTTACCCAGGGAACACCGGAAGAAGTTCGCTCCAACCCGGAGGTTATCGAAGCATATCTGGGGAGCGAAGGAGAGAAAGTAGTATGAATATCTTAGAGGTACAAAGTCTTGTGGCTGGATATGGAGCTCAGGATGTGCTTTTTGACGTCTCAATATCTATCAAACCCGGAGAAATAGTATCGGTAATTGGCCCCAACGGTGCGGGGAAGAGCACGCTGCTCAAGGTAATAGCGGGGATTATAAAACCTCGCTGTGGCGAAATATTGTTCAGGGGTGAGAGCCTGTTAAATACTCACCCCTGGGACATTACCTCTCGAGGAGTTAGCTGGGTTCCCCAGGATGATAAAGTATTTCCAACCATGACGATTAAAGAAAACCTGGAAATGGGGGCTTTCCTGGTATGTGGCGATATCTCAAGGCAGATCGAAGAAGTATGTGTAATCTTCCCTCAGCTTAAAGATCGAATGAAGCAGCTGGCTGGCAGTTTGTCCGGAGGCCAACGGCAGATGCTGGCAATAGCCAGGGCTCTAATGACCAGGCCCGATCTTTTGCTGTTGGATGAGCCGACGGCAGGGTTGGCACCCAACCTTGTTTACATGATGTTGAATCAGATCAGAGAGATCACCGCCCGCATGAATAGCGCTGTATTAGTAGTTACTCAATCTCTGGATGCAGTTAAGTTGTCCGACAAAGGTTACCTGCTATCAGCCGGCTTAATAAAATTCGAAGAGAAGACTGATTCTTTCTTAGCTAATCCAGACGTAAGAGAACTATATTTTGGCGGGCAAGTATCCACAGAGACATGATTTGGAGCATGATTGGTTGCAGGAGAATTTATATTTAATTTAGGTGGCGGTATCCATGACCGATCTTCTGATCAGCGGTATCATTTATGGGAGCATCATTACCATCGGGGCTATAGGACTTACCCTGATGACTGATATATTGGGCTTTTTTAATTTTGCCTACGGTGATTTTTTTACCCTGGGAGCATTTGGTACCCTTGCTTTTCTTGCAATATTTCCGGATCTCGGGACCTTTACCGGTCTTAGTTTTGGCTGGACCATGATCTTTGCCGTTATCCTTTCGGCGCTGGCCACTGTAGCGGTAATGCTTTTGTTTGACTTTCTTTTTTTTCGCCGCCTCAGGAATATGGGGGTTACTTCACTGTTCATGTCTCTTGCCTCGCTGGGAGTTTCTTTTATTTTAAGGGCTATTATATATATAGTATGGGGCCCCAAAGTTCAGTATTATTCGAGGGAGATACAGCTGAGCAGGGATCTGGGTCTGGGTATAAGCATGAAGGTTGATGAATTGTTTATCCTGATCTGTGTCCTTTTCCTTGTGGCAATGGTTTTTTATTTTCTTAAATATACGAAAATCGGTAAATCATTGCGAGCCGTTTCTGACAATAAGATGCTGGCTCAAGCATCTGGTATGCGCCCCTCGCGGGTAATCATGTGGACGTGGATTATCTGTGGTTTGCTGGCAGGAGTTGGCGGGACTCTCTATGGCATACAGGTGCAGCTGAATCCGTCTATGGGCTGGAACTTCATGATCACCCTGTTTGTCGCGGTAATTATGGGAGGCATAGGCAGTTTCTGGGGGGCGATGATCGCCGGCATGACTATAGGGATTGCCGGAGAAATGGTCACCGGACTGTTGCAAAATTTGGCTACCGCTATGCAGTTGCAGGCCAATATTTCGGTTTACAAACCGGCAATTGCTTTCATATTTGTCATAGTAATTCTGCTATTAAAACCTCAGGGTTTGTTTGGAAAGCCAAAATTTAACCTTAAGCAGTAGGTAATTCATGTTTTAGATCGGACTAGTGAATTTTGCAGGATTGAACCAAACTTTGCCGGAAAGAGGTCAAAAGGTTTCAATGGTTAATTATTTTTTTTCATATCTGGTTATGGCAGGTTTGTACGGAATTATGGCTCTTGCTCTTAATATGCAGTGGGGATATACTGGTCTGATGAATTTTGGGATCGGTGCTTTTTATATGCTTGGGGCATACAGCTCTGCTATCCTTACCAGTTCTCCGAGCGCAGATTATATCGGCGGTTTCGGTTTGCCTGTTCTTATTGGCATTGCCGGCGCAGCTGTTATAGCCGGTTTGATCGCTTATTTACTGGCTTTCCCGGCTCTCAAATTGCGAGGCGGTCCTTTTGCCATAGCTCTCCTTGCCATCCAGGAAACCCTCTTTCTATTGGTCAAAAATGAATCATGGCTCACCAATGGGGTCACGGGAATCAGGGGTATACCCAGGCCTTTCATAGATTTTTTTAGCCCCCAGAACTATGTTTATTTTTACGCAGTTGTCTCCATTGGAGTGATGGTCCTTGTTTATTTTGCCATCGAACGGGCAGTTAATTCACCCTGGGGCAGAGTACTGAGAGGTATTCGAGAAGATGAAACATTAACCGTAATGTCCGGGAAAGACTGCACCGCTTTCATGCGCCAGAGTTTTGTGTTTAGTTCTATCATCATGGGAGTGGCCGGCGCCTTATACGTCCATTACACAGGCTTTGTCAGCCCCCAGGTTTTTTCTCCTCTAATGTCTACCTTCCTTGTCTGGTTCATGGTTACTGTAGGGGGAACGGGCAACAACAGGGGAGTTATCCTGGGTGCATTTCTGGTATGGGCAGTATGGATTGGCAGTGATTTTATTTCAGACATGGTCCCAGCAAGCATGGCTACCCAGATCGGTTTTATTAGAATGCTTTTCGTAGGATTGATTTTAACGATTACCATTTTAACACGACCCCAGGGGTTGCTTACCAAAAAGTTGTCGGTTATTAAATTGTTCATGGAAAAGGAGGAATACTGATGCTGCGTATTAGAAGGGAGAAAATCACTTACCGGTTTAGTCCTGATTTAAAGCCGGTAGCTGAAGTATCACCGGGTGAAATTATTGAAGTGGAGACCCATGATTGTTTCACCGGTCAACTGAAAAGTGAAGAAGATCTAATTTCAGAAGTCGATTTTTCCCGGGTTAATCCAGCTACCGGTCCGGTTGCCGTAAAAGGAGCCAGGCCGGGAGATCTCCTGGTTGTAGATATAGAGAACATTGCTCTTGGTGACCGTGGATTCATGGTGACCATCCCCGGAGAGGGAGCCTTTGGCAGCAGGTTTAGTTCGCCTACGACTAAGGTGATACCGGTTGATAAAACAAAATTTCAGTTCAATCCTTCTCTCTCTTTCCCAATCCGACCGATGATTGGAGTTATAGGTGTGGCAACTGAAAAGAAAGCTGTTCCATGCGGTGAAATTGGTGATCATGGGGGTAACATGGATGCCACGGTGATCACCGAAGGATCGAGGCTCTACTTCCTGGTTAGAAAAGAAGGCGGATTGCTCGCCCTGGGAGATGTCCATGCCGGTATGGGTGATGGCGAAGTAGTTATTTGCGGGGTGGAAATTCCCGCACTTGTCCGGCTAAAACTCGGGTTGGTCAAGGCCCCTGATTATAAGCCTCTCCGGCCTGTAGTCGAGCTAAAGGATAGTTTTATTACCATAGGCCACGGACCCAGCCTGGATAAGGCCGCCCAGCAGGCTCTTGATGACATGATTGATCTTGTTGTAAATAAAACGGGCATGGAAATCGCGGAAGCGGCAATGTTGCTCAGCGCCGTGGGCGATCTGAAAGTGTGCCAGATAGTAGATCCTCAGAAGACTGCCCGTGTAGAAATGCCTAGAATTGTCCTCGGGGATTCTAATGCTTCATTGTGGAAGGCGAAGTTTTAAAGAATGTCGGAATAACCGTTCATCCATGACAGGCAATTTCATCTATCAACCTTCACACACAGGATAAATTATTTTCTTCTTTGACATTATTATTAATCTGTGTTATTTCTTAAGCAGAGTTGTTTAGTGTTGAAGGGGAGATTCTGCATGAAGCGATTTTGGTTTTTTCTGATTATGATCTTTTTGCTTTTTGCCTTTATCTCAACAGGATTTACTGTAACCAGTAACCTGACAATGGTTGATAATAATCATGAGCCCGTGAGCGATCAAGCATGGGCCGTTGGTATATTCTCGGACCCGGGCAGCGAAGGATCACTGGCCATGGACTATGAAGCGGCCAATGGATTCTTTGATGACAGAGATGATGAAGGCTATGCAGGCAATTATTTCAACATCGAACAGCAGGTTTCTGTTACCTCGGGTGAAACGAAGCGATATATAGACATCAGCAGCCCCGATTCTCACGGTTATTTTATGGAAGATATGACTGTTACCGGAACAACGAATATAAATGAAAGGTTTTCGATGGAAAACCGGCCGGAGAAATCAAAAACATCTCCCGGCTGGTGGGATCTTTTCTAAGTGCGGACGATAGCTAAAGGTTGTTATGAATAAAAATGAGAGAAGCATCCTTCCAGCTTCTCTTTTTATTTCGTGAGCAACATTTTAGAAAAACATGGTTATTATTTCTCCCGGGGGTATAAACAAGGACTTGCTGTTATCCTCTGACTGCAGAGGAAACAGTCCTTCGAGAAGGGCTTTCCTCTGTCCGGTTATTCAGTACAGGTAATACTTAAGCTTGCCGCGGCAGGTTGAAATTGAAAAACATCCTGCACCTGGTCGCTGTTAGTCGGTATTTGCATTCAGATATCTCTGCCCCAACCGGCAATGGCCGCCTGAAAGATCCTGTTGCGTATGCTGTTGGGTAACTCCACTAAAGCGCCAGGTTGCTTAAATTGACTTAGGCTTAAGAATTCTTCTATATCTATTTGTCAGCTAAAGATGTTTTTCTTTAGTATAATAAAAAAGAGTGAAGATGATAGTTCTCAAACAATCAAAGAAGAAGACAGAGGAGCCTGGTGATGCGCCGTAGCGATCGAAAATGGTTTTTAACCAGGGTGAAAAGGACTATTTATGGTTATAAAATGATAGAGGAAGGTGACCGGGTTGCTGTTGGTCTTTCCGGAGGGAAAGACAGCGCCGCTTTGCTCTATATTTTAAGCCTTTTCCGGCGCCATGCCCCTTTTGATTTCGATTTGCATGGTATTTTTGTGAACCTCGGCTGGCCGGTTGATATTAAACCTTTGCAGGCGATGGCCAACAAATTTGATGTTCCTCTCCATGTTGAAGAAACGGTGATCGCCCGGGTGGTTTTCGAGAGGCGGCGGGAGAAAAATCCCTGTGCTCTCTGTGCCAACATGCGCCGCGGGGCATTGCACAGGGCGGCTCTTGAATTGGGCTGCAACAAGGTAGCTCTGGGACACCATCTTGACGATGCTGTCCAAACTTTCATGATAAATCTTATCTACACAGGTTTCATGGGTACCTTCAAACCAAAAACTTATCTTGACCGAACCGGCCTTTTTCTGATCCGTCCCCTGATTCAGCTCCCGGAAAGTACTCTAACTGCTCTGTCCCGAAGAGAAACCTTTCCCCTGATCAAAAATCCCTGCCCGATAAGCGGTCAAACTACGCGCCGCGAAATGGCAGAACTTTTTGCTGAACTTGTCTCTCGCTATCCCGACCTGCGCGAAAAATGGCGCTCTGCTTTGCTCAACAGCTGCTTCTGGCAGCAGCAAAAATAAGACATTAATTTATTAGAATAATCGGCAGCCGATAAATTCTAATATTTATAATATTAATTTTAAATATTAAAAAGGTGTTGCCATCTTTCCGTCGAAGTATTGAAAATAATTAATTTATCCTGTGCCCGAACTGGAGGTGTACGTATAATGCGCTATCGCTATTTCCCTGGCTGTACCCTCAAAGGGCAGGCAAAAATAATGGAAGAGACAACGATGGCGGCTGCTGAAGTGCTGGGGATTGAGCTGCAGGAACTGGCCGACTGGCAATGCTGTGGAGCGGTTTTCCCTCTCTACGAGGATGAACTGATCACCCTGCTTTCACCGGTAAGGACGCTGGCTGCTGCAGACGGTGAACCGCTGGTTTCCCTCTGTGCTGCCTGTCATAACGTGCTCAAAAGAGCGCAGGAACTGATGCAGCGCAACGAAGAAGCTCGCAATAAAGTAACCGATTTCCTGGAAGTAGACTACAGCGGCGAAGGACGGGTCCTTCATTTTCTCGAAGTGCTGCGCGATGACCTCGGTTTTGACAGGCTGGCCGAGATGGTCAAAAAACCGCTTACCGGTCGTAAATTGGCTGCCTATTACGGCTGCCTGCTGCTCCGCCCGGCAAAGATAATGCAGTTTGATGATCCCGAGAACCCTACCATTATAGAAGATTTCCTTAAAGCTCTAGGCGCTGAGGTGGTTAAGACTCCTTACCGTACCGAGTGCTGCGGTGCCTATCTCTCTGTAACCGAAGAGAATGTAGCCCGCGACACGGTTTCCAAAATAATAGATTCAGCGCGCCGGGCTGGTGCTGAAGGGTTAATTACCGCCTGTCCGCTCTGTCATTACAATCTGGAAAACTGCGCAGAAGAGAATGCCGGTAAGCCGGTTAAGATATTCTATTTCAGCGAACTGCTGGCCGAAGCACTGGGTTTAACCGTGGAATCGGGCAGTGCTGAGGAGAAAACAGGGGAGGGATCGCCGTAATGGCTTCCATAACAAAAAGCCGCATGCTTGAAGAGATGAAACTGCAGAGTGGCCAGGATCCTTCCTGCTGCTATCAATGTGCCAAGTGCAGCGCCGCCTGTCCTGTGACTGCGGCCATGGATTTGCTTCCCCATCAGGTCATTCGTTACCTCCAGCTTGGGCTGGAGGAGGAGCTGCTAGAAAGCAGGACACCCTGGATCTGCGCAAGCTGCTTTACCTGTGCTGCCCGCTGCCCGCGTGATCTTGATCTGGCGCGGATGATGGAAGGGATACGCCTGGCCATATTGCGCCGCCGCGAAGGAAATAAATTTGGTCCCGCCGATCTGGCCCCGGAGCAGCTGTCAAAACTGCCCCAGCAGGCTCTCGTCAGCGCGTTCCGTAAGTATAATAAATAAGGGAGGTCGGGGAATTTGCCCAGAACAGGAGTGTTTATCTGCCACTGCGGTACCAATATTGCTGCTACGGTTGATATAGATAAAGTGGTCGAATCCGCGCGCAGTTTTCCCGGCGTGGTCCATGCTGAAGATTACCGTTATCTCTGTTCCGAGGTGGGACAGGATTTAATAAAAAAGGCGATCAAGGAGCATAACCTGGATCGGGTTGTTGTCGGTACCTGCTCGCCGCGAATGCATGAAAATACTTTTAGGAAAGCAGCCGCTGAAGCCAGCCTGAATCCTTTCCTGCTGGAAGTAGCCAATATCCGGGAACAATGCTCCTGGGTGCATCGTGACATGGATAAAGCAACCCCCAAGGCTGTAGCCCTGGTCCGAGCCGCCGTTGCCAAAGCTGCTCTCAATGACCCCCTTGAGTCCCCAAGCATGGAAGTGGAGAAACGGGCCCTGGTAATCGGGGGAGGTATTGCTGGTATCCAGGCTGCTCTTGATATTGCTGAAGCCGGTTTTACGGTGGATATTGTCGAGCGGGAACCGAGTATAGGCGGTCGTATGGCTCAGCTGGAGAAAACTTTTCCCACCCTTGACTGTTCTGCCTGCATCCTTACGCCCAAAATGGTCGAGGTGGCCCAGCACC
>JAGYMW010000026.1 GCA_018400435.1 Bacillota bacterium
GGACGAAAATGTCAATGTGCATTTTCAGGGTAGGATAAACAGGATCTGTAATAAGCCAATATGGTCAGGGGCCTGTTTGCTAAATTTGAATAGTGTACAATATTGATGTACACAGCACAACAGTCCGGGGGGCGATGATGTTATTAAAGCTTCATCCCTGGCTGGGGAAGCAGCACTGCACATATTAAACGGCAGGCAACTCCCGGTGTATAACGAAGTGATAAAACCGTATTAACCATAACCAGTGGAAGCATCAGGTTAGGCGTGGTTGTTGAAAACTTTTATTAAATGCTCAAAATAATTACTTGAAACCCCATACTTGTTCTGTATCTTCTATATCAGGATAAGTATAGCTATTCATTGTATCCAACCACTCCTGCATGTGGTTTTTTATCTCTTTTTTCAGATCTATGTAGTTTTCCTCATCAATGCTTTCTTTCTCAAGTAGGATTTCAAGAGAAATTAGTGAAGTTTACAGGAGTTTTAAAAAGGGGACGGCCATGGCCAAACTGGGAGAAACTAATGTCAGGCAGTATTTAGAAAGCAGAGGCCTGACTGTAAGGAAAATTCCGGAGAGTAACTTTAAAACAGTTGATTTCGCAGTTCAGGACAGGGGTGAACTGGTTTTTTACCTGGAAGAAAAAACTCTCGAGCTTACTCCTGTAGCCTGGGGAAGCATAGATCCTGTCTATAATAATATTGCCAGGCATATAAAGGAAGCAGTTCGGCAGTTCAGCAGCATGAATCCGGATAAAAATGTTCCCAACGTCCTGGCTATAACCAGCATGGATCCGACCAAAACGATAAATCACCTTTTTTCAACTTTAACGGGGCAGATAATCACAAACAGCGGCAGACTGCAATTGATCGATAAAATGAGATTCATTAAGGATGATTTAACTTTAATTGATCTCTATCTCTGGTTTGACCAGGACCAGTTTGCAGGACATATCTGGGAAGTGGCCTGCGCAGAACATCAGGAAAAGCTGACGGAGCTACTCGGCCTTGTAGATTAGTTGAAAAGGTGGGGATAAATAAATTTTCTGAGGAAATAATCAAGTCCGGCTATGATCACAGCAAGCAGCTTTTCCGGATCTCCTGGGATAGCCCGGTTGATTATGCCCTGCTTGAGAAAGTGATCGCGTTTAATATTAAAGACAAGGCAGGCTATAAGGCCTTCTGGCGGAAAGCGAATTAATAAATATTTACCCCGAAAATATTAAGGGTGATGTTGTTATTGTTCCAGAGATAAAGCATTATCGGGAAAGGAAAAAGATTATGGAAAAAACAGTTGTAATTTATAAATCTAAAACAGGTTTTACCAAAAAATATGCGGAATGGCTGGCAGAAGAGCTATCAGCAGATATTTACAAGCTTTCGCAGGTTAATATAGATATGCTCACAGATTACGATACTGTGATATACGGCGGCAGTCTGCATACTGTTGGCATTATGGGGATCAATTTCATTACGAAGAATATTGGGAAGCTAAAAGATAAAAAGGTAGTTGTTTTTGCTGTTGGCGCTTCTCCACCAAGCGAGGAGGTAATAAAAGAAATTATTGATAGTAACATTCCCCGGGGCCTGCAAAAGCAGATTAAGTTTTTCTACCTGCGGGGTGGTTTTAACTATAAGAAATTGCCACTTGGTGATAAGCTGCTAATGTCTTTACTGAAAATGAAAATAAAGAGGAAAAAGAAACAGGGAAAAGCTTTGAGCCGGGATGAAAAAGGGATGCTGGTTGCTTACGACAGGCCGGTAGATTTTACAAAAAAAGAATATATCGATTCGATCGCAGAATATGTAAATTCATGATCATGCCCGGTCGGTATTCTCCCGGTTTCAAAATTTAGCAGATGGAATAACCAGATATTTTGAAAGGATCTTGATAAAAAATGGACAGAGATCACAATGAACAAAACTCAAAGAACGTTAAAAGCAAGCCTTACAAGCTACTCATGTTTACCTGCTACGGTGGCTGCGCTCTGGGGGTAGCTGCTTCCAAGGCCTGTATCAGGTTGTGGGAGGAAAACCCGGATGATATTAAAATTGGTTGCCTGCCTGCTGTTATCGTTCCCTGGAAGCTGAAGGAAATCATCCGGAATTCTGAGAAGCGCATTCTAATTGATGCCTGTGCTATCAGGTGCGGGTTCAAACTGGCTGAGAAAGCAGGGTTGACAGTAAACCGGTATATTGAATTGACCTCAGAGATGGGCATGAAAAAGGTAAAACAAATACCTTCCAGGGAACTGGAAAATGAAGTTTATCAATTAATCAAAAGCGAAATAGAAGAGCTATTTGTAAACTGATAATAGGTTAGTATGAAAGGGCGAAGGCTAAAAATAATATAATTGTGAAAATATTTTAGTGAATTTAACTGACAAATATATAAAAAAACGATATAATAAACATTAAATCAGTTATTTTATGGACCAGTTTAAATATTGGTATTTTTTTAGATTAATCTACGTATTACTTCCACTGGGAGATGAAGTATTTTGACTGTTTTTTCACAATCCCTGGGGATTGCTGTTGTTTTGCTGATAGGATTAGCCGGCGGTTTGCTTGTTAGAAAAATCAAGATGCCCATGGTTGCAGGTTATATAATTATGGGGATATTTCTTGGCCCTTCATTTTTACACATTATCCCAACTCAATTAAATAATGAACTGGAAATAGTAAAAGTTTTAGGCCTGGGTGTAATTGCGCTCATGATTGGCAGTGAGCTGGAAATTAAAAAAATCAAAACCCTTGCCAAAGCGATCTTTGGTATTACCATTGTTCAGTTTTCAGGTGCTCTCATTTGTGTTTTCCTGGCTATGTATTACCTGCTCCACCTGCCGTTGACGACGAGCTTACTGATCGCTGCTCTGGCACCGGCTACAGCTCCTGCTTCACCTGTGGCCGTGATCAGGGAATATAAAGCAAAGGGGCCTCTAACCAGGACTTTGCTCGGTGTAGTAGCTCTGGATGATGCCGCATGTATTATTGTTTTCGGGGTGATCGTATCACTGGTTGCCATCATATTTAAAGGTGATACCATGGCTTTCAACACACTGCTTGAGCCTTTCAAGGAAGTTTTTTATTCTCTATTAATTGGATTGTTGTCCGGGTTCCTACTGGTTTCAGTATTACGATTTATAAAGAATCAGCATCAGGTGCTGGTAGTTTTACTTGGTTTTGTTTTGCTCAACAGTGGCATAGCATATAGCTTTGATTTGTCTCCCCTGCTAATTAATATGATGGCAGGATTTATATCTGTTAATATAATTGATAATCCGGAGCCTTTTCAGTTCCTGGAACAAATAGAACTTCCCCTGTTTATTATGCTTTTCACCCTCACCGGGGCAACACTCCAATTTGATGTTTTACTGGATAACTGGGTGCTTATCCTGGCTTGTGTTATTTCCAGGGGTATTGGAAAAGTTGGAGGCACCTTCCTGGGGGCTAAACTTTCAGGAGCAGACGAGATGGTACAAAAATATCTTGGGTTTGCCATGTTTTCCAAAGCAGGCGTAACCATCGGCTTATTACTGGTTATACAAGCGAGATTTCCTGAAGTAGCTCCATTGATTACTGCGGTAGTCCTTGGCCATGTTACGATTGCCGAGCTTATCGGCCCTGTAGGTACGCGGTTTGCGTTAATTTCTTCCGGGGAAGCCAATCGATAATTTGCGATCTGTACACATAATATTAAGGGATAACTACTCCTTAGGAAAACCTTTAACAGTACCTACCGGGATAGAAGTAAATATGCCCCGCCCCGGTTCTTTTAGGTCCCCAACAATTTCTTCTACCACTGCAGCGGCTTCTGCTGCTTTTTCACTGTCTTCAACTAAAGAAAAGATGGTAAGGTTGTTTGGCCTTGATTGATGATAGATTAATTTTCGTAATCCGCCCACGATGGGATATTCAGTATTGTCCAGAAATGTTCGGCCCATTCCTTTGGAAGTCAAGATGGTTGCGCCGCTGATTCCTATGGCCAAAAATTTCTCCATTATTTTATTTAAATATTCTTCTTTATTCAAGACAAACAATATTAAATACATCTTTCATATCCCGGTTATGGGCAATAACGTAATAGCCGGGACATTTTCACCTCACCCATATTTATTGGTTGTTATTAAAAATATTGTCCCAATCTGTCGGTAAGATACTGTCTGTCTTTCCGGCTGTCTGTTGCCAGGATGTTGAACACTTGATTATAGATATTTTCCGAATGAAGTTTTTATAATTTCCATTTGCTGAAATAATCTATTATTTTTAAACTTCTTTTTGTTGTTTAACATCTCCTGCAAAACTATAAGAATGATTTTAGAAAAATGACCGTTTTTTTCTTATACAAAATACATGAATACAAAAGGCACGATTATTTGAATTGAGAGCACTTTGCAGAGCAGGAGCATGGAAACGAAAAAGGGATCTTTATCATATTTAATAGCCAGGACAGTCATCACGAAGAGGCCGGCCGGGGAAGAGGCTAAAAGACAGGTGGGAAAGTCACGGCCGGAAAACCGGCGGATCAGCAGGGCAACCATGAACGAAGTGGAAAAGATGACTGTGATGGCAATGGCCACGAGCATGAGCATGCGGGGATCGGAAAGCTTTGTGAGCTGTTCGGGAAGCATATTGTCCGCCACAACAATACCCATACCAACCAGAAGCAGGTTGAAGAGGCGGGGAGGGATCGATAAAGGCTTAACTCCCATCATGGTAATCAGGGCTATAGCGAACATTGAGCCTACCATAATACCCGCCGGCACTCCCAATTGATCAAAAATGATTCCACCTCCTATGGCCACAAGGAAGATTAAGATGATTCTCCCGGACGACCGGTGATTTTTTCTCATCCAGCGATTTATCTTTTCTGAAGGATTATTATGCTGTTGTTCCCCCGGTTGAAAGAGCTGCCAAAAGGGTGCAATGGATAAATATATCATTTGTTTGAAACCTGCCGGGGGTTTTTTCTCCGGGGGAGTATTTTCATCATTGCCGGCAGGCAGGTACCCGTGGTGCAGTTCCCCAGTCCTGCCTTTTTCATCGTTCTGGTTGTTTATCAATTTCCTGATAATAATGGGGAAAAGGATAAAAGTGATCAGCAGGCGGGCCATTTGCATCATAATAATGAAACCCAGGTCAGCATTAACATCCATGCCAATGATGGTCATTTCTACAACCCCGGCCATGCTGAAAGAAAGCAATGCGGTAGGGAGATCCAGGCTGGTCTGGTTGGCCATGATGGTGCCCATGATGAAAATTATGGATTGGACCCACAGGATGATAATCATTGCCGGGATGATCATCGTCCGCAGGGCCAGAATATTGTTCCGGTTGACCATAGTACCGATCCTGATGCCGATCAGAACCTGCATAAAAGGAAACAGCCAGGCGGGGCTGAGAGGAACATCTACTCCCAGTGTACGCAGGATTGTTAAAATTGCCAGAGAACCGAGAAAGGGAGCTACCGGTATTCGCAGTTTCGAGAACAGAACCCAGCCGAGGGAGCCCAGCAGAAACAATAAGATAGTTTCCCAAACAATTTTCAAGGCCATAATCTATATTATCAGCTATTCAGAGCCTGTAAGCAAGGCAAATGATTTGTTCTTGGTAGAAAATGAGGTTCCATTTTCTATGCCTCTAAAATATTTTCCTGCTGGATCTTGCACTAAAGTTACACTATTCTTGCAAACTTTGCTATGCCACTGCGTATTGTAAACCTGGCAGGCAGTGTCATTCATCACCCTGCTTTTTAAATCTTTTGATGCCGGCCCTGCCGGGCAGTATAGTTCGCCCTGTTTTACAGAACTGCCCTGGTTGTCATTATCATTAAGTTCTTGCAGGGCATAATTTTTGGGAAACCCCGTTTTGGATGGGGCAGCGGTTGCTGTTTATAAGAATTCGTGATACATTTTAAGGCAGTTTAAGCCAAATTTTTTTCTTCCAGTGTGGGTGATCTTTATGAAGGTTATACATGTCAACAATCCGCTTGACCACAGCAGGGCTCTTCTCTACATAGTGATTGCTTCTATCTTGTGGAGCAGCAGCGGGTTATTTATCAAGCTTATCGCCATGAATCCCCTGACTATTGCCGGGATACGCAGCGCTATTGCCGCTGCGTTTTTAATTATACTGATGCGCAGAAAGATGATCTTCAATCTCTGTAAAGCCCAGTTAACCGGCGCTGCTGCTTATGCTCTGACCATGATACTTTTTGTCGCTGCCACAAAGATGACTACAGCGGCCAATGCCATCCTCCTGCAGTATACCTCCCCTGTCTTCACAGCCCTGCTGGGGGGCTGGCTGCTGAAGGAAAAAGTAACCCGATTTGACTGGACTATTATTACGGTGGTAATCGGCGGCATGGTTCTTTTTTTTATTGACCGTCTCTCAGCGGCAGGATTGTGGGGCAATATTCTGGCTGTCGGCAGCGGAGTTACATTTTCTCTGTTTATCGTCTGTATGCGTATCCAGAAAGATGCTTCCACCCTTGAAACTGTCATCCTGGGCAATATTTTAACTGCTCTAATCTGCGTGCCTTTTTATTTCCAGCAGGCCCCACTTGCTGTTGAATGGCTGATCCTGCTGTATATGGGTGTTCTTCAGATTGGTCTTTCTTTTCTGATCTTTTCTACGGCAATCAGGTATGTAGCGGCTCTTGAGTCTATTTTAATCCAGGCTCTCGATCCGCTGCTCAATCCGGTCTGGGTCTGGCTGGTGATCGGTGAAGCGCCCGGCAGGTGGGCTATTCTTGGGGGGATTATCGTGGTGGGAGTTATTACTCTCCGATCTATCATAGTCAATAAGAAAATGCATAAAAAAGCGCCTGTTGCCCATTGATAGAAGACGGCGCCTAATCTATGATACAATGAAGAACAATATTGTTTATTAAAGATCACGGAAGGGCAAATTAAGATTTAAAGATACCGGCAACAGCTGTAGAAAATTTAATTTCAGGAGTGGTGCGGAAGATGTACAAGATCACATTAATCCCGGGAGACGGTATCGGCCCTGACCTGACCAGGGCGACGGTAAGAGTTCTGGAAGCATCGGGAGTGGAGTTTGACTGGGAAGAAGTCATCGGGGGCGAGATTGCCCTGCAAAAAACCGGCGACGTTCTCCCCGAAGAGACTCTCGAATCGATTAAGAGAAATAAAATTGCCCTGAAAGGTCCCATGACTACACCGGTAGGCGAAGGTTTTCGCAGTGTGAACGTGGCCTTAAGGCAAATTTTAAATTTATATGTCAATTTAAGGCCTTTTAAAACGATCAAGGGTATACCGAACACCTTTTTTGACAATATTGACCTGGTGATCGTCAGGGAAAACACCGAAGATCTTTATTCCGGGATTGAACATATGATCGGTGACTATGCCGGGGAAAGCATCAAAATTATTACCCGTCCGGCCAGCGAGCGTATAGTTAGGTACGCCCTGGAATATGCCATTCAAAATAAAAGGCGTAAAGTAACAGCCGTTCATAAGGCTAATATTATCAAGTGTAGCGACGGACTTTTCCTGAAAGTGGCGCGAGAAGTGGCCGAAGAGTACCCCCAGATGGAATTCGAGGACCGCATCGTTGACAACATGGCCATGCAGTTGGTGCAGAAACCGGATCTGTATGATGTTGTCGTTGCTCCCAACCTCTACGGCGATATTCTCTCCGATTTATGTGCCGGTTTAATCGGGGGACTGGGCATAGCCCCGGGAGCCAATATAGGTAAGGATATAGCTACTTTTGAACCGGTTCACGGCAGTGCCCCGAAATATGCAGATCTGAACGTGGCCAACCCAACGGCGATGATCCTTTCCGGCGTGATGATGCTGAGACATCTGGATGAAGAGGAAGCGGCGGTGAGGGTGGACAAAGCATTGGAAAAAGTTATTGGCGAAGGGAAAACCGTCACCCGGGACCTGGGTGGAACGGCCAAAACCTCGGAGTTTGCCGAGGCCATCATTGCGGCGATGGAATAGTTTCTTACTGAATAATTTATAGAAAGCAAGCTGACTTGATGAAACCCGGGCTTTATCTTCTCGCAGAAGAGAGAAACAACTTATTTAGCGCGCTGGATCCGCGGGGTCTTGCCGAAAAGCATCCCTTATGGGCGGAAGATGTCCGGCGCCTGGGGCCGTGGGTGAAAACTATCATCCCGGACAAAAGTGGCAACGGCAGGGGGATGACCGCCTGGCGCTCCGGTTCCGTATCTGCAAATTTTGCTTCCCTGGTGTGTGGCAGTTGCTCTTCCACCATGGATGCGCTGTGTTATCTGATCGATGTCTTCGGCCTTTCCCCCTGGGATGGCCTGCTGGCCGTAGAGCAGAAAGAGGGGCGGGGCCGGAGAAGCCATTTCTGGGTTTCTCCTCCCGGAAATCTTTATGTTTCGTGGCCCTGGCCTGATCCTGGCAGGGAGCGGGAGACGGTTAACCGCTGGTGGAAGGTAACCTCTCTTCTGGCCGGGGAACTGACTGCGGTAGTGCTGGAAAGCTTCGGAGTGGAAACGGCTGTCAAGTGGCCCAATGATATTCTGATTAACGATAAAAAGATCTGTGGCATCCTGGTTGAAAAGCGGGATGGGCGCACCATTGTGGGGGTCGGCCTCAATCTTGTTTATGCTCCCCAGCAGGGAAAACTTAAAGAACCGCCGGCGACAGAACCGGTAAGCCTGCAGGAGATGGGAGAGTCTGTGTCGCCCCTCCAATTCTGGCTCCGCTTTGCGGAGACCGGACGCCTCAGATTTGAGCAAATAGTGGAATCCATGGCTCCCGAAGATTTTGTCATGCTGCTCCAGCGCCGCCTGGCCTGGAAAGGTAAAACGGTATTGATAAGGAAGAGCGACAATGAGGCATACATGGCGGAGATCAGCGGTCTTTCTCCGGATGGGGGCCTGCTGGTAATCCGGGAGGGAAAGCTCGAAACTGTTTATACGGGGAGTATTTTCCCTGCCGGCAGTGTCGATTAAAGACAAGACCTTACAAACAAAGACAGCCACAAGCCGCAGGGGAACCGGAAGTGCGGCTGAGGGCAGCTTCAAATAAATGTGGGAAAAGAAGGTAATACCAAAATGGCTGCAGACAAACTGGAAAGAAAAAGTTTTGAACAGGTTAGGACGGAACTGGAAGGCCAGCCTATTCTGATTGCCAACCGGGGCATTCCTGCCCGGCGGATAAGCCGCTCCATCAGGGAGCAGCTTGATGCCGTGGCCATTGTCACAGCAACCGACGTGGATAAAACTTCTCCTTCCACCCTGGGAGCACAGGAGCTGATGCTCCTCGGAGCCGATCCCCAGGCTTACCTTGATCTGGACAGGATTGTCCGTAAAGCAAAGGAAAGAGGAGTTATCGGGATTCATCCGGGCTGGGGTTTCGGTTCGGAAGATGACTCTTTTCCCACCAAATGCAGCCAGGCGGGTATAACTTTCATCGGCCCTTCTGCTGAAGCGATGCACATTTTAGGGAATAAGGTAGCTGTCCGTCGCCTGGCCATTGAACAGGATATTCCGGTCGTGCCCGGTTCTGAAGGGGCGGTAACGGTCGACGAGGCAGGGAAGATAGCGGGCGAAATAGGTTTCCCCATCATGATCAAGGCGGAAGGTGGAGGAGGGGGTCGTGGAATCTACGAGGTCTACTCCGAAGATCAGCTGGAATCTTCTTTCCACAAAGCTTCGGTAATGGCTGAGGCCTCCTTTGGTAACCCCCATGTTTTCGTGGAGAAATTTTTGACCCGGGTCCGCCATATTGAGATCCAGGTTATCGCTGATCATTACGGGAACATATTTGCTTTTGATGAGCGCGACTGCACGGTGCAGCGGAATCATCAGAAGCTCATTGAAATAACACCGTCACCCTGGCCGCTGATGACCGAAGAGCTGCGGCAGAGATTGAAAGATTATGCCAGGGAATTGATCGGGGCGGTGAATTATTATTCCCTGGCTACGGTGGAATTTCTTGTTGACGAATATGGCCATCCGTACCTGATTGAAGTGAATACCCGCCTGCAGGTGGAACATGGTATCACCGAGTGCCGCTACGGCATCGATCTGGTGGAAGAGCAGATTGCCGTTGCCTTTGGGGCGGAGCTCAGGTTTTCCGAAGATAATACCTGCCCCAATTTGCATGCCCTGCAGTGCCGGATTAACTGTGAGGACCCGCAGAACGGGTTTGCTCCCAATGCGGGGAGTATTACCCGCTATATATCTCCCGGAGGGCAGGGGGTGCGGCTTGATTCATGTGTAACAGACGGATACGAATTCCCTTCCCAGTATGATTCTGCCGCCGCTTTGTTGATTACTTATGGCAATTCATGGCTCAAGGCAGTTAAGATCATGCAGCGGGCTCTCAGGGAATACATGGTCGGCGGGGTCAAGACCACCATTCCCTTTCATAAAAAGATTGTCAAAAACCCCAATTTTCTGGCCGGCGATTATGACACCAGGTTTATTGAGAACCATCCGGAACTGATGTTTTATACAGATATGGAACCGGAGAGTTTGCGCCTCTCCAGGCTGGTGGCGGAAATATCGGCCAGGGGATACAATCCCTTTGTTGAGTTGGAAGAGTACCGGAACCGTGGCGACAAGCGCCTGGGGCGGCTGGAAGTGATCCAGCCGAAGATGAGCGAACAGGATCCCCGGGTACTGCAGTATCCGCGCGGCAACCGCCAGGCTGTCCTGGAAATGGTCCGTGAAACCAGGCAACAGGGCATTGTCCATTTTTCCGATACCACGACCCGTGATATTACCCAGTCAAACAGCGGCAACCGCTTCCGGCTGGCGGAGGACCGTCTTGTTGGTCCCTATCTTGACCGGTGCGGCTTTTTCTCCCTTGAAAACGGCGGTGGGGCTCATTTCCACGTAGCCATGCTGGCGAACATGACCTATCCCTTTACTGAAGCGGCGGAGTGGAATGAATTTGCGCCCGGGACTATGAAACAGATCCTGATCCGCTCCACCAATGTCCTTGGCTATAGGCCCCAGCCTCGCTCTATGATGCAGCAGACCGGCGAGATGATCTGTGAACATTACGATGTGATCCGCTGTTTTGATTTCCTGAACCATATTGAAAATATGCTGCCCTTTGCCGAGATCGTTCTTTCCAGTAACGAGCGCATCTTCGAACCGGCCATTTCCCTTTCTTATGCTCCCGGATTTACGGTGGAGCACTACCTGCAGGTTACCGAAGAGATTCTGGCCATGTGTGGAAAGGCGGCCGGCGTAAGTGCTAAAAAGGCCTCGCGGATGATCATCCTGGGCTTAAAAGATATGGCCGGGGTTTGCCCGCCCTGGTTTATCCGGCCGCTGGTAAAAGCGATCCGGAAGAAATATCCGGAAATGGTCGTTCATTATCACCGGCATTATACCGACGGGCTGTTCGTTCCCTCCGTGGGAGCAGCTGCAGAAGCCGGTGCTCATATTGTCGATACAGCCATCGGGGCGGCGGTCCGCTGGTACGGGCAGGGGGAAGTAATGTCCACGGCCGCATTTTTAAAGGGCGAAAAAGGGTTGTCCAACCGTCTGGACTGGGAAGCGATCCGTGAATGTGGGTTTGTCCTGAAACAGATCATGCCTTATTTTGACCGCTACTGTTCGCCCTATTTTAAAGGCATCGATTATGACGTGGTCGAACATGGCATGCCCGGTGGGGCAATATCTTCTTCGCAGGAAGGGGCCATGAAGCAGGGCTATATCAAGCTACTGCCCCATATGCTGCGTTTCCTGGCCGGCACGCGCAAAATAATTCGCTACCACGATGTCACTCCCGGCTCTCAGATTACCTGGAATACGGCTTTTCTTGCTGTTACTGGAGCATACAAGCGCGGCGGTGAGCCTTATGTCCGCCGGTTACTGGAAGTTCTTGAAGCGGCGGCTTCGTTTCCCGACAGCAAGCAGTCAGAAAAGGTAAAAGAGGATCGCCTGAAAATATACCGTGACAGCAATGATGCTTTCCGCGATCTGCTGCTGGGCGAATACGGCCGTTTTCCCCTGGGGTTCCCCCCGGACTGGGTTTATCAAAGTGCCTTTGGTAAAAATTATAAAAAGGCTTTACAGAACCGGACGGAAGATTCTCCTCTCTCCGGTTTAAAAGAAATCGATATCAAAAAGGAAGCCCTTTCCCTGCAGGAGAAGATCAAGAGAATCCCCACCCGTGAAGAATTGGTCATGTACCTTAATCACCCGGGGGATGCTATTAAAACCATGGAATTTCATAAGAAATATGGCGATCCCAACCTGTTACCCCTGGATGTCTGGTTCGAGGGACTGGAACCGCAACAGGAGCTGGAGTTTTATGACGGTTATGGAAAACCGCACAAGATGATAATTGTCGATATTTCCAGACCGCGCCGGAACGGTGTCAGTATCGTCAGGTACCTCCTGGATTCGGAAATCATTACCTATGAGGTCCAGGTACAACAACCGGAGAAAGCGGCGGAGGGCATTCTGGAAATGGCTGACCCTGCCAATCAGTACCACGTTGCTTCTCCCGGCAACGGAGACCTGTGGGTAGTTTACGCTATGCCCGGAGAATTGGTTAAAAAGGGAGAAGAGCTTTTTAATATCAGTATTATGAAGCAGGAAAAGGCTGTTATTGCACCTGTGGACGGGATAATTAAAAGAGTGCTAAAGTCTGCCAATTATACGGAAGATAAAAAAATGGTTGCCGTGCGGGAAGGCGAACTGATTGTGGAGCTCGCGTCTGTTCCCGCTTTTTGTCCTTCCTGCAAGGCCCCGATGCCGGACGAAGATTTTACTTTCTGTCCTTACTGCGGCAGCAACCTGAATGCGGGCGAAAAACCGGGCCATTAAAACACATGGAATCTTTACCGCCAGGTATTTTTGACTTTTTGAAGGTTTGTAATATAATAAAGTTTTTAGCAGGAGTAAACGGCTCTGATCGTGAATAAAGCAAATAATCCCGGTTGCATTGATAGCAATGCAAAAATGATGGAATAATCCAATGCCGGCCATAATTTATCGCCGGCAGCCTGAAAAATCGATCTGAAAGGGGTTGTTGCGATGGGCCAGGTTGATGAAAAGGTGAAAACGGCGGTCGATCTGCTTGAAAAGAGCAATTACACGGTGGCTTTTACCGGTCCGGGCATATTCGCTGAGAGCGATCTTCCCCGGGAAGATCATCCGGAGGAGAGCCTGTGGAAAATGGTTGATCCCGATGAATTTACCATCCACAGGTACAAAGAGGATCCGGAATCCTTCTATGAGGAGGGAGCTCCTTATTTCAGCATGCTCTACCGTTTGGAACCGAATAATGTCCATCGAGTACTGGCAGAACTGGAAAAAAGGGGTTTACTGAAGGCTGTTATTACTCAGAATATAGACGGACTGCACAGGAAGGCTGGTTCAAAAAAAGTTTTAAAATTGCACGGCACTATCAGGAGCGCTACCTGCACTCACTGTGAACGAAAGATTAATATAGAGGATATTATAGGCGACAGGGATATCGAGGATGTTTCATTTCCACTGCTTTGTCCCGGTTGCGGGAAACCCCTCAAGCCGGACGTGGTGCTTCCCGGTGAACCGCTGCCACCGGCATATTACAAGGCCAGGGATGAGGGCAGGCAGGCTGATCTGATGCTCGTTATCGGCCCGGAACCCCGGTTTGAGCAAGATCTTGAGCTTCCCGGCGAATGCAAAAATATCGTTGTTATTGCTTCAGAGGCTGTACCTTTTGACAGGGGGGCCAGGGTAGTGATCAACGGAAATCCGGGCAAGGTGATGAACCTGCTGCTGAAGGAACTGGACCGGAGGAAGTAGGGATCCACACTTCCGTATTCCATTGCTTTGATTTTGATTCCCCGGTGATAGCACCCATACCACCGGGGAATTTTTTTATGTGCATGTTCATTACCGGAGGAATGGGTATTTTAGAAATCGCGGAAATAAGTGGCGGAGAGAAGGAACATGATCCCGGCAACAAGCAGGTAAATGCCGATCAGAACAATGATTACCGAGAAGACAACGATGGCCGAGTAGATCATGACCAGGCCGAAGATCAGGTGGATGATCCCGGAGATCACTGTAGGCCAGACATTTATTTGCCCCTTCAGCCGGTTGGCGGTGATGAAGCGGTCCGTTGCCATCAGGACGGCGAAAATGCCGATGATCATCCCGGCGATAGAGATGGTCAGGTCGGGGTTAAAAAGAAGAACGATCCCGGCAATGAATAGCATGATCCCAACAATGAGCAGTGGAATCCTGTTGGGCAGGTAAGGCCAACTGTTGAGGACTGTTATCATTCTGAACAGTCCGTAGAGGACAATTATTGCCCCTACGATAACGGCCAGGAACTGGGCGATCAGGCTGGGAAAAGCGATAAAAATGATCCCGATGATAATCAGGGCCAGGCCGAAAAGCATGCCGGTCGGTCTTAATCTTTCGTAAATGAACATTATTCCAGTTATTTCCTCCCTTCAGAGTAGTTTTTTCAATTGCTGTGGCAGTTTGAATGTAATACTATCATACCACAGAGCCGGTCTGGTGGCATAAATGATTGACGGTTTTGCAGGGTATAGCATCGGTAAATTATTAAGTATTGCCAAAACTTAAAGGATATGTACTATTACAAATAGAATAAAAACAGTGTGTCTGTAATCATTAAAAAATGGGGGGGGGAAATATGGCTCTGGCTAAGATAGTGATAGCACTTGGCGGTAACGCTCTGCAGAGGAAAGGAACTCCGGCTACAGCGGAGGCGCAGCTTGCAGTGGTTAAAGAGACGGTAGAGTATATAGCCGAGATGAGCTGCCGGGATTATGAGCTGGCAATTGTTCACGGCAATGGTCCCCAGGTCGGCAATATAGTGCTGGCCAGCGAAACGGCAGCGGATGTCGTCCCGGTGATGCCCTTCGATGTTTGCGGGGCAATGAGCCAGGGTTATATAGGCTATCATATCCAGCAGGCCCTGCGCTATAAGCTGAAAAATCGATGCCGGGCTATCCCGGTGGTGACCATTATTACCCAGGTTGTCGTTGATGAGAATGACCCTGCCTTCCAAAATCCTTCCAAGCCCATTGGCCCTTTTTATTCGGAAGAGGAAGCCCGGAAAATCAACCGGGAGAAAGGCTACTCAGTTAAGGAAGATGCCGGAAGAGGCTGGAGAAGAGTTGTTGCTTCACCGATGCCGAAAAAAATCGTCGAATTTTCCTGTCTTAAAAAGCTTTGGGATACCACAATCGTTGTCACTGCCGGTGGAGGAGGGATACCGGTTATTGAAAATGAAGACGGTTCCCTTGAAGGTGTAGCCGCTGTGATCGATAAAGACCTGGCTTCGGCCAGGCTAGCCCTGGATATCGAGGCCGATATCCTGATGATCTTAACCGAGGTTGAACAGGTAGCCCTCAACTTTAACAAACCAAATCAGAAATATCTTGACCGGATGAGCGTGGAAGAAGCGGAAAAATATCTGGCTGAAGGCCACTTTGCTCCCGGCAGTATGTTGCCCAAGATTCAGGCTGCGATCATGTTTGTCAAAGATAACCCCGGGAAAAAAACGATTATTACTTCACTTTTTAAGTCGCTGGAAGCTCTCGACGGCAAAACGGGAACTGTAATCGAGTAATGGTGTTCCAATTGTAGTTGACCGGATCCGTGAAATCGAGTCCGGTCCGTTTGTTCTTTGCTCCATGTTCCTTGAAATTTTGCTTGATTATTCGGGGCGAGTATTGTTGTTGCCGCCGGAAAGATTCCACAGGCCTCTGTTGGCTTTTCTTGCTTCAGTGGTGAATTGGCTGAAGTATTCAATATACCTGGTGTTGGGGGGGAAGGTTACCTGGGAAGCATACCCCTCCAGGAGGAGATGAGCATTAAACATCTTGGCCCTGATTTCACTGTCATTGATTTCTTCCGGAATAGCCAGCCAGAGATAAGCAAGCAGACGGTCGTATTGGTCGCGTTCTTCCACATCAAACTCCAGCCAGATATTATTCCCGTCAATTTGCCGGCGGGTAAATTTTGCTGCCTCGGTACCGTACGGTTCCAGGCCGCCGGCTGATTCGCTGATCTCGGGAGCATCGACGCCGATGAAGCGAACTTTTTCTTCCCTGCCGTCGGCAAACCGGGCATATGCCGTATCACCGTCGACAACGCGGGTTATTCTTACCTGGACCAGGTCAATATTGGCCGGGGGCTCATTTTCTGCAATGATACAACTTCCGACAACCAGGAAGATCAGCAGTAAAAACGGGATGGTACGAAATATTTTTTGCATGGGAATCACTACTTGTATTTTTATTTGATCAAAAACTCTGTTGCAACCTGCTGTCCGGGGCCTGTTTTGTTTTTCAGGGGCTCTTTCAATTATACAGATCCTGGTAGTTGAGGTGTGGCTGGAGATCTTTTATAATCATAAAGCAATAGAGGGACAAAAGCAAACTGAGCATGGCGATAGCACTCTCAGTCAGCTATGATATGGCAATAAAATAATTTGTCAGGCCGGGGATGTGGTTTTTAGTGTGCGTGACAACTGATGAAAAATTGATGAACAGTGAAAGAGTGCTGGTGGCCATGAGCGGTGGGGTCGACAGTACGGTGGCGGCGCTGTTACTAAAAGAAGCCGGTTTTACCGTGGAAGGAGTGACCATGCGCCTGTGGGTTGATCCCCAATCGCAGGAGACTGCGCAGCGGACTGAACAGGGATTGTCAGAACGGGACAATATTGCTGCAGCAGCAGCTGCTGCCAGAAAGCTGGGTATTGTCCACCATATTGTTGACGGGCAGGATGAATTTTATAAGCAGGTGGTCTGCAGGTTCACGGTAGATTACCTGGAGGGAAGAACCCCCAATCCCTGTGTTGAATGCAACCGGACAGTCAAGTTTGCTCTTCTCCTGGAAATGGCGGAGAAAATGGGTATCAGTTATGTGGCCACCGGTCACTATGCGCGGGTGAAAAAAGAACCGGAAGGGAACGGTCGCCTGCTTCTAAGAGGAATTGATCGGCAAAAAGATCAGAGCTACATGCTCTATGCTCTGGGACAGGCTGAACTGCGCTTTACTCTCTTTCCCCTGGGGCATAAGACCAAAGAAGATGTGCGGCAAATTGCCGCAGCAGCAGGTATAGAAGAGACGGTCGGTGCAGAGAGCCAGGAAATATGTTTTCTTCCCGACCACGATTACCGTTCTTTTCTGGAGTGCCACTGTCCGCAGGCAAAAAAAGAGGGCGATATTGTCAATACAGCCGGGGAGAAAATTGGCAGTCACCGAGGAATTGCTTTTTATACCGTGGGGCAGCGGAAAGGACTGGGTTTAACCACAGCCGAACCTTTTTATGTTGTGCGGATCGAGGCAGCCGCCAACCGGCTTGTTGTCGGACCCCTGGAGGAGCTTTTTAGCAGCGGGCTGCTGGTTGAAAAACCGCACTATATATCCGGTCATTTCCCCCGGGAAGCGCTAACGGTAGAAGTAAAAGTTCGCTATCGTGCTCCTGCAGTAGAAGCATTTCTCTACCCCCCGAGGGACGGTCTGGCCAGGGTTGAATTCAAAGTAAAACAAAAAGCGGTTACTCCCGGTCAGTCTGCGGTTTTTTATCGTGGTGAAGAAGTTGTCGGCGGCGGGGTGATTGCAGCGGCTATCCCCTAAAAAAATAATTTTCTCATATTTTATTGACAGGAGGTATTTGCCGGCCTATAATTTAAATAAACGGTTAGTTAAAAATTAAATCCACATTGAAGGTTGGGTCAACAATGGATTACAAAGAGCCAAATAGCGATAATCAGAATGCAAAAGAGCGCATCCTGACTGCTGCAGAAGAGGTTTTTGCAGAGAAGGGTTTTGACGGCGCCAGGGTTGACGATATTTCAAACAGAGCGGGAGTGAACAAGGCTCTCCTTTATTATTATTTTTCCGGTAAACAGGATCTCTTTGAAGAACTGATCAAAGGCCACATAGAGGATATTATTAAATCAAGATACGGAATGCTGCTGGACAAACCGATTTCAAATGATAAGGCACTGGGCATATCTGAAACTTTTGACATGTTCAAGGATAAAAAAGAAATTTTGCGGATGACCCTGATGGAAATGATGAAAAGCGGGTCCAGTGATCATTTTCTCTTTAAGCTCTTTGATTACATGTTTAATGATATAAAAGGAATCTGGGATCAAATTGGCTATAAGCCGGTGGATGAAAAAAAGATGTGGCTTTCCGTTTTCTTTTTTGTCATGCTGCCGCTCTCGGCATACGCTATCTTTGAAGATAAGATGGTCGACTTTTACAATCTAGATAAAAAAGAAAGTGAAGAATATTTTAACGGCATGATGGAGAATGTCTACCGAACCCTGTTTGACAATGTCGATACCCGGAGTTCTGCTGAATAAAACAAGTTAAGCTGGAAAAATAAATCAGAAGGGAGAAGGAGGTTGCAATAATGGTTTTTGAGACGGTAAGAAAAGTGGCGACGGAGGTGGCCCTTGATCAAGCCGTTCAATATGTGACCAAAGATCCCGAGCGTAATTTGTTTACTATGATCGATTTTGCCGAGAAATTGGCAACCCGTCCGGAACAAAAGGAAAGCATAGCCAGGCTGAGAAAGCATTTCAAAAATCATCAGAACGTTCTTGAACAGGCCAGGCGGTTATCCAAAAATCCGAAGATGTTGTCCAAGTTCATGATCAACTGGGTTGGCAACAATATCCTGGTAGGTAAAGATGTGCGGGAGAATTTGGCCCGCGAACTGGGGGTATCGGTCCCCAACCTGATTTTGATCGATCCCACGTCTGCATGCAATCTGCACTGTGAGGGGTGCTGGGCGGGAGAATATAAAAAAGCTGACACGATGGAACCGGAGCTTTTAAATCGCATTTTCAATGAAGCCAAGGAGCTTGGCATTTACTGGATTGTTTTGTCCGGTGGCGAACCGTTCATGTACAAACCCCTCCTTGATGTTGTAGCCGAGCATCCCGATATGGGTTTCATGTGCTATACCAACGGTACCCTGATCGACGAGAAGACCGCCGATCGCCTGGCGGAACTGGCCAACTTTTCACCGGCCTTCAGCCTTGAGGGATGGCGCGAGCAAACCGACTCCCGCCGGGGGAAAGGAGTTTTTGACAAAGTAATGCGGTCGATGGATTTGCTGCGCGAAAGGGGAGTTTTCTTCGGGACCTCCCTGACAGCAACCCGCTATAATATTGAAACTCTCTTCAGTGACGAATTTATTGATTTCCTGGTAGATAAAGGAGTAGTTTACTGCTGGAGCTTCCACTACATCCCCATCGGTCGCAATCCAAATGTTGATTTGATGATTACACCTGAACAGAGGGCTTGGATGGCGGAAAGAGTGCCTCAGCTGAGGACGGAAAAGCCGATTCTTCTGGCTGATTTCTGGAACGATGGTGAAGCAACCAGTGGCTGTATAGCCGGCGGAAGGATCTATTTCCATATTAATTCTGCATGTGAAGTAGAACCCTGTGCCTTTGCTCACTTTGCCGCGGATAATATTCGCCACAAGAGTTTGAAAGAAGTTCTGCAAAATCCGCTTTTTAAAGCTTATCAGAAGCGTCAGCCCTTCTGTAAAAACCACCTTGCGCCGTGTCCGATCATTGATCATCCCCAGGCGCTGCGTGACATTGTGGCGGAAAGCGGGGCTCACCCAACCCACAAGGGTGCAGAAACTATCCTTACGGGTAGGGTGGCTGCTCACCTTGATGATTTATCAGCCAGGTGGGGTGTAGAAGCGGATAAGGTAAAAGCACGGCGAGAAGAAAAGAAAAAGATGGAGAAAAAAGAATACGTCCAGGCTCAGCAGTAGACCGGCAGGCATGTTGTCGAAAAACAAGGACTGATCATATTGCCCCGGTTATATACCGGGGCAATACTTTATGACGTGATATCTTTTGTGCGTGTGTTAACCTGGCAGTGAAAGTCAACTGTGGACCATGGGCCAGGAGTAAATAGCGGCCGAAGTCCCGCTTATTGCCCTTTATTTTAATCCAGGAGAGAGATATTCGCAGGTGGTGGGTATGCTGATCTTTTCCCCGTGTCTTTGAACAGTGCAGGCAGGATTGAGTGGCAATTTTGCTGAAGTAAGCAGTATTATTATTTAGGAGTCGAATCTATGTATGAGGTAAAAATAATTCAACTGGCGGTGGTCGATGGGCAATCCCGGGAGGAGCGCTTCCAGCGGGTAGAAGAATATCTGGGCAGGTTGGAAAAAGAAGAGAAAAAGCCGGCCCTGATTATGCTGCCCGAAGTATGGGCAACCGGTTATTTTAATTTTGACCGTTACAAGGCGGAAAGCGAACCGCTGCTCGGTGAAACTTACAGTCGCCTTGCCCCCTGGGCTGAAACACTTAGCTGCTATATCCTTGCCGGAAGCATTGTGGAGAAGGTTCTTCCTCACTACTACAACACCACTCTCCTGATCGGGCCCGGCGGTTCACTGGCCGGGGCTTATCGCAAGATCCACCTGTTCGGCTATCAGTCGGAAGAAAGCAAGATCTTGACCCCGGGAAACGATATCTACGTGCTGAAAACGGTTTACGGGACATGGGGTTTCAGCACCTGTTACGATCTGCGCTTCCCGGAGGTTTACCGGGAAATGATTGAAATGGGCGTGGATACAATTTTTGTCGTGGCCGCCTGGCCCCTGGCCCGCCTGGAACACTGGGAGCTGTTTAACCGGACCAGGGCTCTCGAAAATCTGGCTTACCTGGTTTCCTGTAACTGCTGCGGGGAAGTAAAGGGGGTAAAGATGGCCGGAAACAGCATGGCAGTCGACCCCTGGGGAGAAGTTGCAGCGAAGGCCGGTTTCGGGGAAGAACTGCTCACAGTAAAGATCGATCCCCTGAACACAGAGAAGATCAGGTCTGATTTTCCAGCTCTTGCCGATCGCCGTATTTTTAAGGGTTAAGCCTCATTGAAATAGTTTAATGCCGGGGGCAACCTGGTCCAGGAGGATGAGAACTGTGCAGGAAGAAATAAATGCTGTTCCGGTTCAGCCATCTGAACGGATAAGTGAGCTCGATATTCTGCGGGGCATCGCTCTATTTGGTATTCTGATGGTTAATATGTCTTTCTTTAACTACCCGATCTTTTTTGAACGGTATCCCTCTAATTTTCCGGAAGGCATGGAGCAGTTTTGGGCATACATGATTCAATTTATTTTTACCGGCAAATTTTACGCCATTTTTTCTTTTCTTTTCGGGCTTGGATTTTATATCTTCATGAAAAGGGCGATCAGCAAGGGTACGAACCCGGTTTTACTGTACAAACGCCGCCTGAGAGCCCTTCTTTTTTTCGGGCTGATTCACCTGGTTATCTTCTGGTCCGGAGACATCCTTTTTACATATGCGCTGGGTGGTTTCTTACTGCTCAGGTTTTACCACCTTCCACTGCCGGCCCTTAAAAAATGGATTATTGGCTTTTTCCTCATGGCTTTAGCCATCAACAGCCTGTTTACATTGTTCCAGGGCCTGGGAGAAATGGTGGGCGGGGCTGAATATGAGGCAGTGACGCTGAGGATGATGGAAGAAGCAATGGTTGTCTATACTGAAGGGAGTTTTGTTGAGCTTTTACTTTATCGGGTGGTTAATGAAGTGCCCTATATTTTTATTAGCCTTGTTGCTTCGATCCCCGCTGTGTTTGGTTATTTTTTGTGTGGCCTGTACGCCGGGAGGCTGGATATTTTTTCGAACCTTGCCAAACATGAACTCCTGTTTAAAAAAATCCTGGCCAGAGCTCTACCGCCGGGGCTCCTCTTGATGGTTTTACATGGGTTGATAGAAAGGGAAATTGTGGCGGTCAGCACCCTTTGGCGATCTACCTGGCTGTGGGCTCTAAATTACGGAGCGTCGATCTGCCTTTTTTCTTCTTATATAGCCCTGGTTTTACTGGTTCTCCGGAGTGTCCCTGGCAGGAAGCTTCTTGCCCCGCTGGCAGCTGCCGGCAGAATGGCTTTGAGCAACTACCTGGCCCAGACCTTAATCTGTATTTTTCTTTTTAATGGTTATGGTATCGGTTTATACGGACAGGTCAGCATATCAAGGGGAATCCTGCTTACTGGTGCCATTTATCTTTTGCAGGTGTTCTGGAGCAATGCCTGGCTAAAATATTTTCGCTATGGGCCGATGGAATGGCTATGGAGGACAATTACTTACGGGAAAAGACAGCCTATCCGCATTTGATTTGTTAAACATCCCGGTTCTATCATTTCTGGAAAAGGAATCGATCAATCCTGTCTTTCCCCCCGGCGATACATTTGCAACGTTGGGTTATAATAGATAGTAGATTATCCGGAATTCCCACTTAATATAGAAAACAACCAGGTGGCAAAATTAGGATATGGTTGATGCCTGTTGCAATATATGAAGCAAAACAGAAGTAGTTTACTGCCAGCAATATAAAAACACCGGTCGTTGAACGGTATCAGTCAAATAATTGCAGCATTTCAAGCAGTATTTCAACACGGGCGGCTGGCAGATGGTTTTCGACAAAGGAGGAGATTTACCAGTGAGTCCAATTCATTTTCCCAGAGTATCTGCCGAGGAAGCCGCCTCGATGATTAAGCACGGACAGACGGTGGCTTTCAGCGGTTTTACCGCAGCCGGTGCAGCTAAAGCAGTTCCCCGGGCCATAGCCGGGAGAGGCAGGGAGATCCATGACAAGGGAGATCCATATAAGTTAAATGTTTTAACCGGTGCTTCAACAGGGCAGCTTGATGAAGTGCTTGCCAAAGCCGACGTGGTAGCCTGGCGGGCCCCTTATCAATCATCAAAGACCATGCGTGAGAGGATTAATAAACAAGAGATCGAATTTACGGATATGCATCTGTCACATTTGCCTCAGACTGTTTTGTTCGGGTTCCTGGGAAATGTGGACTGGGCGGTAATTGAGGCGGCTGAAATTACCAGCGATGGGAGGATCTATCTTTCTTCATCAATTGGTGCCTCACCGACTTTTATGCATTGTGCAGAAAATGTGATCATTGAATTAAACCGCTACCATTCTGTCAGACTGAGTGAGATGGCCGATATTAAGATTATGCCTCCTCCGCCTCACCGCAGCCCCATACCGATCTATGAACCTTTAAACAAGATCGGCTTTCCTTACGCGGTAGTTGATCCGAAAAAAATTGTCGCCGTTGTTGAAAACGATGAGCCTGACGGGATAAGCCCCTTTGATTCCCCGGACGAAATCAGCCGGCGTATTGCCCATCAGGTTGTCGATTTTTTGCTTAACGAGCTGCGGGCCGGCCGGATCCCAAAAGAATTTTTGCCGCTTCAGGCCGGTGTTGGCAATATAGCCAATGCCGTCATGTCCTGTCTCGGTGATGATCCTGACATACCGCCGTTTATGATGTACACGGAGGTTTTCCAGGATGCCCTCGTTGCCCTGATGGAACAGGGTCAGCTGCAGGGAGCGAGCACAACGAGCCTTACGGTCAGCGATGAGAACCTGCGGTTAATCTATGACAACATGGATTTCTTTACTCCCCGTATTGTGCTGAGGCCCCAGGAGCTGTCCAATAACCCCGGCGTAATCCGCCGGCTCGGGGTAATTGCCCTGAATACAGCCCTGGAATTTGATTTGAACGGCCATGCCAATTCGACTCATGTTTGCGGAACAAACCTGGTTAACGGCATTGGCGGCAGCGGGGATTTCACCCGTAATGCCTATCTTTCCATTTTCATGGCTCCCTCAGTGGTCAAGGGGGGTAAAATTTCGACCGTGGTGCCCATGGTTACTCACCCCGATCACAATGAGCATTCGGTCCAGATACTGGTTACCGAGCAGGGGCTGGCCGACCTGCGCGGGCTTGGTCCCAGGGAGAGGACAAAGCAAATCATTGAAAAGTGTGCCCATCCGGACTACCGCGATTATCTGCGACGCTATGTGGCCGAATCTCCGCCGGGACATATCAGTCAGAATCTACGTCACGCTTTTGATTTGCATATCAGCCTGATGGAAAAGGGTACGATGAAATTCTGGGAATAAGTTGCCGGGCAATGACAATCATTGAGGTTCATGGTATCTGCCGGGCATTATCAATGTTTTGCTAAAAGCAATAATGGGGCACTTTGTGAAAAGTGCCCCTGTATATAAAGAATAAAGGGGAACAGAATATGAATACAGCCGGTACGATTGTCGATCTGCTGAGGGCAGGGCGCTCTGCGGTTGTCATTACCTTCGTGGGGGAAAAGGGCGGACTCATTTGCCCCGGTCAAAAAATGATCCTTGGTAAAGAACAAATACTGTTCAGCGATTTTTCGGAGGCCGACTCGGCCCGGATTAAAAAAGCTTTCAATGCCGCCGCGGTCTCTGAACAAAATTTTTTATTTGAGGCAGTCCTGGTAAAAGACGAAAAGAGGCAGTTTTATGCCCATTTTTATACTCTTCCACCCCGCCTGATTATACTTGGAGGAGGGAACGTGGGGGGAGCCCTCTGCCGCATTGCCGCTCTGCTTGATTTTGAAATTATCCTGGTTGACGACCGTACTTCCTTTGCCAGCAAGACCCTGCATCCCCATGCCCACCGCCTGATCTGTGACAGTTTTGAAAAAGCGATAGATCAGCTGATCCTTTCCGGAAATGATTATATAGTTATTGTGACCCGCGGTCACCGGTATGATCGGCTCTGCATGGAAAAAACCCTTGAATGTGAAACGGCATATATCGGCATGATCGGGAGCCGGCGCCGTGTGAGAGCACAGCTTCAGGATATGGCCAACCGGGGCTACAGGTCCGATCAGCTGGCCAGGGTTCACACCCCCATCGGTCTGTCCATTGGGGCGGTGACTGAAGCGGAAATAGCAGTAAGCATTATGGCCGAGATCATTCAAGTCCGCAGGAGCGGCAGTGGTGACGAAGCAATTCAGAAAAATGTCCTGCAGGAGCTTGTTCAAATAGAAGAAAATCAGGGAAGGGCAGTCCTGGCAACCCTGATCAAGACGTTCGGTTCAACTCCCCGCAAGGCCGGTTCACAGATGGTTGTTTATCCGGACGGTGCGGTGGTGGGAACTATCGGCGGAGGCTGTGCTGAAGAGGAAGCAAAAAGGGAGGCGCTGCACTGCCTTGATACCGGCCTGGCGCGGAAGATAAGACTTGAACTGACCGCCGATGCGGCGGCGGATGAAGGAATGGCCTGCGGTGGCATAATGGAAATTTTTCTTGAACCGGTTCCCCATTGCAGTGAGGAGCTTTAACAGACCGCTCCATATTTAAGGGACAGGAGTGTTGAAATGAATGTGATCTATAATCTGGGAAAGAGAATTCCGCGATTTCTGTTTATATTACTGCTGTTCCTGGCGGCGGCAGCTTTCCTGAGCGGGGTTTTTGGCGATTCGGTGGAAGCTGCTCCCGATGATGAGCTGCTGCTAACGGTTCTCCATACCAATGATGAACACAGCGCTGTCATCCCCCATTCTCCGACGGTTGATTACCACCCGGAAAGAGAAAATCCGACAGTGGGCGGGTTTGCCCGTCTGGCCTCGGCCGTAAGGATGATCAGGGGAGAAAAAGAGGCTGCCGGTGAGCCTGTTCTGCTTCTTTCAGCCGGTGATTACATCGGCGGTTCACCTTACAGCTGGTTGATCCCGGAGGGGGTTGCTCCCGAACTGACCATAATGCAGGCTATTGGTTACGATGCTGTAACCATCGGCAACCATGAGTACGATTACGGCCCCGACAATCTGGCCTGCTATTACCGGGAAGCAGGCTATCCTTTTGCCCATGAAAAGACGACTGTTATTGCTTCCAACACAGTTGCGCCTGCCGATCACCCCCTGGCCAGGGACGACCTTTATCGTGAAAGCAGACTGGTTGAGCTTGACAATGGCCTGAAAGTGGGTATCTTCGGTTTAATCGGCAAGCAGGCTATTTCCTATACGACGGCCAATGATCCGGTTACCTTTACCGATCAGCATGAAACAGCCCGGAAAATGGTCGAAGATCTACGCAGCAGGGGAGCGATGATTGTCATTGCCCTAACTCATGCCCGGGTGAAAGAAGATGTGGAACTGGCCCGGGAAGTAGACGGAATTGATCTAATCGTTGGAGGGCACTGTCATACTGCGCTCCACGAGCCGATTTTGGAAAATGATACTGTAATAGTCCAGGCCGGATCACTGCTGGAATACTTCGGCCGGGTTGAACTGGCCTGTGATCCGGCATCCGGTGAGGTCCGCCTCCGCAATGAAGAAAACGAGATACCCTACCTTCACCGCCTTGATTATTCTTACCCCCTTGATCCTAAGATATCCGGCCTTATCGATGGTTACACGGCCGAGCTGAACATGCTGATAGCCGAAAAGACGGACGGACAGTTTAGCAGTGTCCTGGATACGGTCGCCTTTGCCGGCTTTGAAATGCCCAATCAACCACCCCTGCAGGAAACGTCCTTCGGCAATTTTGTAACCGATGCCATGCGCCTGGTTACAGCCGAAAAAATTGGCCGGCGGGTTGATTTTGCCATTCAGGCCAACGGGGCGATCCGGGGCGGTGTTGTTCCCGGCTCCATGCCTCATTCCCTCGGCCAGATATCGGTCTATGACCTGGGTGAGTTGGTGGGGCTGGGCATCGGCCCGGATGGTTCCGCCGGCTACTCGGTAGTAGCCGCCTACCTGACCGGGGAAGAGATACGCCGTGCCCTCGAGGTGGCCGCCCTTCTTTCTGAGATGATGGGAGACACATACTTTCTGCAGTTTTCCGGTTTGCGTTACCACTACAATCCGCAAAATGCGGTTCTCCTGACCGTGCCTTTTCTCGATCTTCCGATTCCGAGCACCAGGGCGGTGATCAAAGCCGAACGCTACGTTGGCGAAGGAAGGCAGGGTCTGGAAAATGATCAATATATGTCCCTTAAAAGGGGTGACGAAGAACTTTACTGCCTTGTAACAGATTCCTACATTGTTTCTTTCCTGCCCATGGTTGGCGAGATGTTACCTCAGCTTGATATTGTTTTAAAAGACGAACATGGCAATCCCGTCCCTGAAGAGGAATTGGACCGTTTAACGGTGAAGATAAATGGAAATGATCTGAAGGTCTGGGCGGCAGTTCTTGAATATGCCGCCATGCAGCCGGTCGGCGACACCTGGCTGCCGGAAATTGATCCCTACTATGCTTCTACGGCCGGTCGGATTAATCCGCAATGGACTGTGCCGCTGATCATCTGGCTTATCCTGATTCTGGTGATTCTGATTGCCGGGATAGTTCTCCTGGTTCGGCATATCAGAAAACGTCGCCGGAAGAAAAGAGCTTGACCAAACAGGCCTGCCGATTTCTTGCTTTAAGCAGTCAAAATGATTGGTGGCCGTTTTTATGGGGTCGGCGATTGATGGTTCAATGCAAAGTTAAATGGCAGATCAAAGCTTCGATCCTATAACTGCATGAAGGAGAATGTGCCTGGTGATTGAAAAAAAAGAAGGCAGCAAAAGAAAGATTCGGCCGGTCAGATACAAAGCTACTCTTAATCTGCTCACAGCGGAGGAAGTCGATGCCGTCCATCGGGCTTCTCTTGACATACTGGAGAAGGTGGGCGTCAAAATGCCTCTGCCGGCTGCTCTCGATGTACTCGGCCAGTGCGGTGCCACCGTGGATCGCCGCAGCGGGCGGGTTTGCTTCCCGCCGGAACTGGTCTTATCCGCCCTGGAAAAGGCTCCGCCGGATTTTACCCTATGCGCCCCCGATCCAAATAACGATCTGTTGATTGATGGAAACCAAGGCTATCTTTCCCTTGATGGCAGCGGTCTGCAGATAATCGATCCGCAAAACGGCGAACTGCGCCGTTCTACTTTTACTGATTTGGAAAATGCTGTCAGGGTGGCTGACTACCTTGAAGCGATTGCCTTTTTATGGCCGGTAATCAGCGCCCAGGATTGCCCGCAGGAAAAGCAGCCCCTTTATGAGCTTTTAGCCATGTTCAGGAACTCGACCAAGCATGCCCAGGCGATGACCGCTGTTGATCCTGAAGCAGCCCGTGGCTCCGTGGAGATAGCGGCTGCGGTGGCCGGAGGAAAAGAAGCCCTGCGACGGAGGCCTTTAATCTCCAATTTTCAGTGCAGTATCAGTCCTCTTGCTTATGATCCGGATGGCCTGGCTGCAGCTATGATTTTTGCCGATGCCGGCATCCCTACCGGGTTTTTAACTATGCAGGTGGGGTGTTCAACAGCACCGGCAACCCTGGCCGGCAGCCTGGCCCAGGCTAATGCTGAAGTCCTGGCCGGGATTACTTTTCTGCAGTCATACTGTCCCGGATGCCCAACATTTTATGGTTCATGCGGCACGGTGATGGAATTGCGTTCGGGAGCAGTGGCCTCCGGCGGCCCCGAAGATTTTCTGCTCCAGGCGCTTTCAGCCCAGATGGCCCGCTACTATAATCTGCCGGCTAATGTGGGTACCTTTGCCACCGGGGCTAAAGCGTCGAACTGGCATGCCGGAGTGGAAAACGCTGTTTCGGGAACAGTCAGTGTTTTTGCCGGCGCCGACATGATGTGTGGAGCGGGTCTCCTGGCGGGAGCGGTTATATTTTCCTACATCCAGCTGCTTTTTGACTGCGAAATTTTTGAAATAATACGGCGTACATCCGAAGGCATAAAGGTGAACAGCGAAACTCTGGCCTTTGATACAATTAAAAGGGTCGGTTCGGACGATCATTTTATGGTGGAGCCGCATACTCTGGCTCATATGCGTGAACTGTGGCAGCCGACGGTAATCAACCGCAGCCCCTACGGACGTTATCAGGCCGAAGGATGCCGGGAAGCGGAAGATAATGCCCGTGAGGAAGCATGCCGTATTCTGAATGAGTATCATCCTGAACTGCTGGAAAAGAAACTGCAGGAAGAAATCATGGCTATTATTGAATTGAGCTCATAAGAAGGTATAAAGATAACACTGGTATTGTCTTTTGAATTAAATAGAGATCCATGGACCGTGTTGTAAGATGTGTATAACAATATGGTCAAAATTTGTCTATAGCCAGATAACGTAAGCAATAATACAATAAATATTGCCTGCATGTTGGACAGCACGCGGTAATTATGCTACCGTATAAAAATGGGTTAGCGGAGCAGACTTCCATGACCGACCTGGCCTGGATTAACGGTAAAATCACCGGCCTTGATGAAGTAAAAATACTGCCAGAGATTATCCATACCCGGCCGCGAAGGAGCTTTTTCTGTTGAGGACTTATATGTAGCATCCGAAGTTTGGCTAACCTCGACAACGATAGAGATTATGACGGTGGGATTTTTGACGGAATACAGATTAAGAATGCTGCAGCAGATCCATTCAGCCATTTCCTGATTGATGAGTTCAAAAAAGAAACTGCTGCCAGCTGAACGGAGTGTTTCCAGTGAGGCCGAAGGTAAAGACTATAATCGATTATATCGAAGCCCTGGCGCCGCCGGATCTGGCGGTGGAAGGTGATCCTGTTGGTCTGCAGATCGGCGATCCTGAAGCGGAAGTCTCAAAAATACTGGTTTCTCTTGATGCCGATGAAAGGGCAATTGAAGAAGCTTCTGCCAGGGGAGCAGAGATGCTTGTTACCCACCATCCTTTCATTTTTTATGCCCTTGCTTCGGTTGATGAAAGCCGTCCGGAAGTAGCTTTGATTGCCGGAGCTATCAGAAAGAAGCTTCATATTTTCAGCGCTCACACC